>JAFXNX010000373.1 GCA_017529175.1 Clostridia bacterium | reverse complement strand
GCCCCGAGTCATCCGTACGCAAAGAATAGAGCACCCCCGACTCACCTCCCTCCGCGTTCGCGTTCTTGATAAGCACTATCGCACCTTCGACGGGGTAAGCCGCGCCTGCGCTCGTAACGCTGACGCGCAAATATCCCGTCGGCGTACTTACATCCATTTACAACACCTCCTTTATCTGATTTATTATATTCAGCTCCCGAGCGACGCGTTAAAATCACCTCTATCTCTTGACACTAAACATATAAAATGATATGATGAATCTGTAAAAATCCAAACCATCAAGGAGCGGCATATAATGAAAAAATTCGGTAAGCTTTTAAGCTTTGAAAAAAAGGGAAACACCGTAAATATCAACTTTGAAGGCGGCGTCGGAAAACTCGAGATTCTGACCGGCAGGATCGTCAACGTCTTTTCCCCTCTCGCATCGGAAGACCACAGGTCGAAGGCGATCGAGGGAAACAAGGCGAAAAAGACGGACTTTAGCTGCGAGATGGCTGCAAACTGTCTTGTCGTAAAGACCGCATACCTCACAGCGAAGGTATATTCCGGTTTCAAGGTAGATTTCTATAATAATGAAGGAAAGACACTCTGCCGCGACTACAGAGGGAAAATGACGAAGGTCGAGCGCTTCTCGCCCTCTCATCCGTTCTACGACGACGGCTCGAAGCCCGCGTGGGACAAACCGGTCAGCGTCATTAAATCTCTTTCAAAGGGCGAGTGCCTCATGGGACTCGGCGACAAGGCGGGATTTATCGACAAATCCGGTTACGAGTACAGAATGTGGAACCGCGATACGACAGACGTACACGACGAGCAGATGCCCGAGATATACAAGTCGATCCCGTTCATGCTCTCAAAGCGCCCGAACGGAACGGTCTACGGCATTTTCTTTGACAACACGTTCCGCTCATACTTCAATATGGGACACGACGACCCTTCCTATATGTGGTACGGCGCTGACGACGGCAACCTCGACTACTATTTCATCAGCGGCGACGATCTTGTCGATATAGTCAAGGGTTACTGCTATCTGACCGGCACGACTCCTCTTCCGCAAAGATGGACTCTCGGCTATCAGCAGTCGAGATGGGGATATATGAACGACGAGGATATCAGATATATCGCGGAGAATATGAGAGCGAACGACATCCCCTGCGACGCGATCCACTTCGATATAGAATATATGGAAGCGTACAAGGACTTCACCTGGGACAAGACGAGATTCCCCGACGCGAAGAAGACTCTCGCGGACATAAAGAAGATGGGATTCAAGACCGTCACTATCATCGATCCCGCGATAAAGATAGAAAAGAATTATCCGGTATATGAGGAAGGACTCAAACGCGGATGCTTTGCGAAGGATTCCTCCGGTCTTCCCTACGTCAACGCCTGCTGGCCGGGCGACGCGCTCTTCCCCGACTTCGGGCTTCCCGAGACGAGAAAATGGTGGGGCGAAAATATCGCGCGTCATCTTACGACCGGCGTCGACGCGATCTGGAACGATATGAACGAACCGGCAAGCTTCAAGGGCGAACTTCCGGACAACGTGGTGATGCACGACGGACGCCGCGAGACCTGTCACGCGGAAATGCACAACGTGTACGGGCACTATATGGATATGGCGACGTACGAGGCGATCAAAAAAGCGACGGGCAAGCGCCCCTTCGTGATCACGAGAGCGTGCTTCGCGGGAACTCAAAAATACGCTACCGCGTGGACGGGCGACAACCGCAGCGTATGGACTCACCTTCGCACGGCGATCCCTCAGCTCTGCTCTCTCGGCCTTTGCGGAATGACCTTCGTCGGCACAGATATCGGCGGCTTCATTCAGGATACAACTCCCGAGCTCCTCTCCCGCTGGGTTGAGGCGGCGTGCTTCTCGCCGCTCTTCAGAAACCACTGCGACAAATGGGGCAGGCGCCAGGAGCCGTGGATGTTCGGCAAGGAAACGCTCGATATTTACCGCAAATTCGTAAAGCTCCGCTACGCTTTCATTCCCTATATATACGACCTCTTCTTTGAGGGCGAAAAAACCGGGCTCGGCGTGATGCGTCCGCTCGCGCTCCACTTTGAGAACGACGCTCGCGCGCTCAGGTGCAACACGGAGTTCACAGTCGGCGAAAAGCTTCTCGTCGCTCCGGTCGTCGAACCGGGAGTCACAGAGCGCGCAGTCTATCTGCCGAAAGGAGACTGGTACGACGTCGCGACGGGAAAGAAGATCCGCGGCGGACGCTCGATCATAGCGTCGGCGCCTCTCGACACGCTTCCGATGTTCGCGGCGGCAGGCGCGATCTTCCCGAACTACGAGGAAATGAAGTACGTCGGCGAAAAGAAGCTCGATCGCCTTATCCTCAAAGTCTTCCGCGGCGAAGGCGAATACTTCCACTACGAGGACAACGGCGAGGACTTCGCGTACAGACGCGGCGAGTACAACAAATACCGCTTCACGCTGAAGGGCGACGGCGTCTTCACCTGCCGCCTCGTCCACGACGGATACAAGAACAAGTACAAGAAATTCACCGTCGAGTTCGAAGGCAAGGTCTTCAACGCAAAAGGACCGGATTTCGAGATAAAGCTGTATTAAAAGTTTATGCGGGGAAAACTCTTTTAAAAAGAGCTTTCCCCGCACCTGATGTGACCCCGAAAGTTTAGACAAAAATAGATAATTAGATTGAAAGTGAATGAGTTCGGAATTGGACCGGGCTCATTCCTTTTAGTTTAGTAGAGATTCTCTCGTTGTTGTAATAGTCGATGTAACGAATCAATTCAT
>JAFXNX010000372.1 GCA_017529175.1 Clostridia bacterium | reverse complement strand
TTCCGAGAACTGGGCGACCGACCCCGCGACCTACGTTTCCAACGGCGCTTACAAACTCACGTCTTGGGATCACAACAGTCTTATCGTTCTTGAAAGGAGCGAAAACTACGTTGACGCAGCCGAGATCAAGATGGATAAGATCAACTTCTATCTCTCCGACGACGCCAACAACATGCTCGCCAACTTCAAGAGCGGCGACTGGCAGCTTATCGACGACGTTCCGACCAACGAGATCGCTTCTCTGAAGACCGAGTATCCGGATGAATTCAAGATCGCAGGTCAGATCGGTACGTACTACGTCTGCTGGAACATCAACGAGGACATCCTTCCCGCTAACTTCAGCGGAGACGATGCAGAGTCGGCTCGCGAAGATATCAGAAACGCCATCAGCCTTCTGTTCGACCGCAACCACATCGTCAACGATATCGCTCAGGGCGGTCAGGTCCCCGCTTCGTCCTTCGTAGCAATGGGTCTTACCGACGCTGACGGCTCCGAGTTCTATAAGAACGCAGGTCCCGAAGGTATCGTCGGATATTACAGTGTTGAAGAGGGCGCTTATGAGGACAACTTCAACGCCGCTATCGACACTCTCAAGAAGTATTACACCTACGAAGACGATAAGTTCACCGACTTCCCGACGATGACCTACCTCTACAACACCAGCGAAGGTCACAAGGCGATCGGCGAATATCTCCAGAGCGCTCTCGCAGGTATCGGCATCACGATGAACCTTGAGAACCAGGAGTGGGCTACCTTCCTGAACACCAGAAAAGAAGGTAACTATTCCATCGCGCGTAACGGCTGGCTCGCTGACTACAACGATCCGATCAGCTTCCTCGACATGTGGACCACCGTTTCCGGTAATAACGACGTTCAGTTCGGTAAGGGCGCCGCTGCTGATCTCAAGCACTACAGTCTCGACCTCACCGAATACGGTTACGATACCAAAGTTGAGAACGGCACGTGGGCTGAGACCTATGACGTCCTGATCTCCACGATCAAGACCTGCTCAGACACGGCTGTTCGCTACAAGCTGATGCACGTTGCTGAGGATATGCTCATGGCTACCGGCTGCATCTGCCCGCTGTACTTCTACACCGACCTTTACATGATCGATGACAGCGTCCAGGGCTTCTTCTCCAACCCGCTCGGATACAAGTACTTCATGTACACCACCGTCTCCAAATAATCGGAGATGAATACGCCGCCCCCGGAATGTTTCCGGGGGCGGATTTCTTTATTCCGGGTTGACGAATATTTTTTTCTCATACGTATTGAAAAAAAGATCGATATGATATATAATATAAAGGCTGACGCAGATGTGGTTCAATGGCAGAACTTCAGCTTCCCAAGCTGACAACGCGGGTTCGATTCCCGTCATCTGCTGAAAAAGAGAGAGGGCTTTGCCCTCTCTCTTTTTCAGCAAATATTGAAAACGGGAATCGAAGGGAGCGCGTGTCGGCAAACAGTCCGGTGCGGACAGATTTAATTCACCGCTATCGTTCGATACCGCTGTCCGCCAAAGTTTCGCGCCGAGGCGCGAAACTTCTGAAGATACCGGTTTTGCGAAAACTGGCACGCGGGAGCGAGAATCGATTCCCGCTGTGCCGGAGACGCAGAACGTTTGAGTGAGGGAGTCGACGGGAGATAATGACTTTTTCCCACCCTTCAGATATCTTTCGCGACACGCCCGACGAGTTTCATCCACGGTCTCAGCGTAACGGGGCGGAGCTGGTACGCAGCATTGCCGATCCATACCCGGAGGCCCGTTTCCTGTTTGAAAAGAATGATCCACGCATCAACCGATGGGTTATCCCGTTTCCGGTGACCGAACCGGGAACCGCACCGGTTTTTATTCAGAAAAAACGGTATTTCTTATACGATCAGACTACGTATGCTTTTATGTGCGATAATTAACAATGTCAATGGCAAAGCTTTTGATTTTTTGTACTTTTTTTATTTTTGTAATTAATTTATATTGACAAGAAAATTATATTATATTATAATATATTGAATTTGGGTTTTAGTTTTTTCTTTGTGAGCGGATCGACTATCAATAGACATACGCCTGGCTTTCCTTAAGATGGATAATCAGCCGTGTGACGTGAGCATTGCCCCCACAATTAGTTTTGTATTTTTTTAAAGGAGATTGGTTTATGAAAACAAAACGAGGACTTCTTTGCGCAATATCGTTCCTTCTCTCGATCTGTATGGTTCTGCCTGTAGCTGCGAAAGATGCGGACGCGCCCGAACTTCCGGAGGCAACTGTGACCCCTGTGGAAAATCCCGAGAGCGCCGCTCCGCTTTATGACGCGAGCACGCATCAGCAGACCGGCGAGACGGTCCCGATCGACGCCGAGTTCGTATTCGAGGCGGTCGAGCCGACGGACGCACAGATCGCTTACTACGGCGACTGGGTCTGCGATTACCGTGTGACTTTCAGCGACGATCTCAAAGCCGGCTCTTTCGGACTTTACGGAGCGTACAACGGATACGGATATGATCTGAACGTCGCGTTCAAGTCTCCCGCGGACACCGGAACCG
>JAFXNX010000371.1 GCA_017529175.1 Clostridia bacterium | reverse complement strand
TTTATCCCAGTCGGCAGGCATATTATTGAGGATCTCACAACCGCTTATCGTATGGGTCTTCATTATCTCGAATTCTTCATCAGTAAGCCGTCCCGGCTTGCACAGGATAAGGTCCGATATCGTTATTTTTCCTACGTCGTGAAGAGGCGCGGAACGGACGATCTTTTTGATATAGTCGTCTGTAAGGATATCGGTGTAAAGTCCTTCGAGGCGAAGCTCTTCGGCGATCTCCTTGACGTAAAGGGAAGTCTTCTTGATGTGGTCGCCGGTGTTCTTGTCTCTGTTTTCGACCATGTTTGCGAAGTCGATGATGATGCCTTCCTGCATCAGATTCATCTCTTCCGCGTCGCTCTTAATCTGTTCAATATGGTGAGTCAGGTCGGTGGCGAGCTTTTTGATCGAATCGTAAAGCTCTTCTATCTCATTGCAGCTGTTCACCTCGAGATTCATAATCAGTTCCGTGCCGCCCTCGTCGGCTTTTTCGTCATAAGCAAATTCGGAAGTGGCGGCGGAAAGGGTATTTATCGGAATAACGAGAGTTTTGTTGAAAAGCTCGAGGATGAACGTAAGAACGATAATAGTCGCGCTGAACAGGATCGTTGAGATCTTGACGATATATATCATCTGGTCGACTCTCAGATTGTCCATCGAAACGTCGGCGCATACGTAAGCGACGCATTTTCCGTTTGAATCCGTTATGGGATTGTAGAACGTGAGGAGCCAGCCGTACGTATCATCCGTGATTATCGGCTCTATCTTCTCGCCGTTAAGAAGAGCGGGTACCTGCTCCGTAAACGATTCGTCAAACGGGATATAAGTCTCGCGCGCTTCCTCGTCCACGTCAAAGACGACGTGGCAACCGTCGGCGCGGATATCATATACGTAAAGGTATTCAAGCCCTTCGAAAGATCCGAACACTTTCCGGAGGTTATTCTCGGCCTCAAGATATTCGTCCGAATAATGAGCAACGGCATACTCGCGATAATTCTCGAAATACTCGGGGAAATGAAGCGGGTTGTAACGGCACTCCTCCGGAAGATACTCCTCGACAAATTCATCTAATACGCGTATGCGCTCATCTATATAATAGTCTATTCGTTCGGGGTCGATATACAAGCTCGATACCGAGGTCGCGTCTTCGCAGATGGTAGCGTATTTTTCGATATTCGAGTTGCGGTACATATAATAGCTGATGCTCATTACCGCTATGTAAAGCACGACCACGAAGAGGATCATCATTTTTACAACGGAGCCGAGAAGAGAGTGGAAGAATGATTTTATCTGTTTCCCGAGGCGCTCTTTTTTTTGCGCGGGCTCCGCAGTCTGATATATTTCTTTGACGACCTTCGGGCAGAACCGGAATATGAGCTGCGCTATGGCGAACATCAGGGATTTGTCTATCAGATTTATAAGAAGCTCAGAGGCAAACTGAGAAGTTACGGGGTACATCTTAAGGTCGAGCGCGATCTTTTGCGCGAGAGGAGCCGTGATCTCCGCGCCGAAGTTGAATCCGTAAACGACCCAGGTTATCGCGCCTCCGAGAGATGCGCAGATAACGGCGGTGATAACGGTGCTGAATACTCTTTTCTTAAAAGTCCTGAAAAAGCCGTTAATGAAAAAGTATCTGGTAAGAAGAGCGAGGATAACGCTGATAGCTCCGTAAAATATGGTGGAACCGGACGTAAAAAGGGAATTGACAGCGTTAGTTAAAAATCCGACTATAACGCCCGGAAGCGTCCCGCCGATCATAGTTGCTAAAACCGTACCCAAACTGTCGAAGTACAGCGGCAGATAGGTATAGTTAAAAAGCCGGGCGAATGATGATAGAATAAGATTGATGCCGAGCCCGAATATGATCAACAGTACAGTGCGTGTAAAATATTTCTTTTTTAAATGATTTACAACGCTTTCCATAATACTATCCTCAAATGATAATACTTTTATAAAAGTATTTTAACACAATTCAAAAGACTTTACAATATATTCTTATTATTTTTGATAATCTTATATTTGATTTCAGCTATTTCCCAGTCTTCCGGAGTGTCTATATCCTGTACTTCGATCTCCGGCATTATATACGCAAGATTCTTTTTTGGCGCGCCTTCGCTGTTGTAATATATTTTTGCGGGAGGATAGATATCGTGCGGGGCAGCGCGGACTTTCTCACCGTTTATATCATACAAGTCGTTTGAAAAGATATAGAACTGACCGCAGTCGTGATATATCGGCTCAAGGTCCTGCGAACGGACCGATGCGTTTTCAGGATATTTGAATCTTAGCTCTCC
>JAFXNX010000370.1 GCA_017529175.1 Clostridia bacterium | reverse complement strand
TCCCTTTGGAAACCCATAAATTACAGCCCGGAAATACTTCCGGGCTGTGTCATTTGAATAGCAGGATCTGAAAGTCAACAGTCAAGGCATCGTTATCAATATGACAGTAATAGACACCAATACAATCGTAAAACTCTCTTATCATATCATAATACAGTTGATTGTTCACCTCCATTTCATTTGTGATGTTGTCGATTTTCTTGATGTCGTTTCTCATTTTTCGTTCTCCTTTTATTTTATACATAGTAAGAGCCTTGTGTTATTTTCACAAGGCTCTCGTTATTGTTTATTAAATAGTATATTTAGATTATTCTATATAACCAAATTCAAAATGATGTTTACGGTTCATAAGAATATGCAGGAAACTTAAATCCGTATTTATCTAATATTGAGTTTATTTTTTCCCTATCTCCCTCACTTATATCTAAATACTTCTTTTCGTTTTTGAAATATAAACAAGGGCAATTATCCCACGCTATATAGAACTCATACTCACTGTTATTTCTGGTAAGACAGATAGAAACACCTTTTCCGAAGCCGCATGCCGGGACCGGATCGTCATATAAGTACCTTCTTCCGACATTTATTATATCGAATAATTCCGCGGCATCTTTTTCGTCCAGTACGGATTCATTATTAAAGAAAGTTGCCGTTCCGGTCACTTTGGCTCCATTTGTTAAGAGGATAACTGTTACAGGTATTATTAACAATACTACTACAATAGCAATAACTATAATTACTCTTTTCATAATAGTTCCTTTCTATCACATATTTAAATCAATATAAACTGATTTCTTAATTATTAATCATATCATTAATCGGAATATGGTACGCAACGTTTTAGCCAAGGCACATACCGATAATAGAACGTTATAAAAAGATTTGCACTTTATTAAATCTTTCACCTAGTTTTACATAATTAAAGTGTTCTACAATCGAGATACTATCTGTTCCATAGCTTATAATTCTAACTATAATTACTTGATTATAGTTTAAAAGAAATCCAATCTTTTCTAATCAAATAGTTCTGTTGATTTAGTATAGGGGAATTATATTAGCTTTTGCTGTAGATATTTTGTAATACCGTTGTTTGTTTAATCACTATTTTTTGTTAGCAATGGATGTTCATCGGTACCCAAAAAATCGTCCGGTATACTAAGCGGATAAAAATGATTTCCCGAGTTGTCTGTTATTTCATACGGGGCACAATCGACCATAAAAGTAACGATTTCATTAAATGCACTGTTTTCGGGTTCGCCATATATAAATGCGCCTTCATAGCCCGTATTCAATTTAATATAAATCATCGGAGGATCTTCAATAATCGCAATAACGCGCGTCATACAACTGTTGTCCAATTTTTCAACGATGCTTTCCAATTCTGCCCTTTTATTTTCGTTCAAATCAATTTCTACATAATTGCACTCTTTGGTTTCGAAACCGTAGTCGCCATAATCGGCGCTTTCGTAAGAAGAATATAAATTGTTTTTCTCATCAACACGAAAATGGCACAATGATAATTCATCATTGACATATGCTAAAAACCGAATGTATACAACACTGTTTGCTTCTTCCGCTGTACTTTTGCTGTCTGATTGATTGTTTCTGCAAGAAATTAAACAAAACAGAAAAGTCATTACCACAAGTACAATACATACAATTTTTTTATTTAAAGTTAACATATCTATCCCTCCTTTTCAGTCCCAACTCAAGTCTTATGAGATTTTCTGTAATATAAAAGTATGCGAGAGATTGAAGCGGCGCTTTTCCGGAATTATATGGCAAGCCAACAGTAAATACTTCTTCCCAATAACAATTCCAATCATAGCACCAATATTTTGTCGGAATTATTTTTCCTCTAACTCCACGGGCTGCATGAATCAATTCATGTGCAAGTATTATTTTGATCGGAGAGTTCGTGCTTGCCTGATTAAAATCAATAAACACTGTTCCGCCTGTACCATATCCTAAGGTCTTTCTGCCAACATTAATTTGTCCATAATTTGAATTAGTTGGGGAGTAGTATCCGCCCCCTTTACTAGAAATGCAAATATTTATTGTATACGAACACAGTATCAAAGATTGAACCAGTTCATTTCCGTATCTGTGTTTATTCGAATTTTTTCTTATTATGTATACATTATTATAGCAATTTATACCTAAATTAAAGTCGGTAATAGACTTTAATATTTTCATAATCCGGTCTCGATTTGTTCCGTATACAGATATTTTTAAATATCTTCCATCGCTATCGGTGCAATTAACCGCATCATTCTCACAATAAGCATACAGATTTCCGCCAAGCGTGGTACCTGAAGCAAAAAGGTAATCGGGATCATCTTCATTGAGGAAGCGCCCGACGGAAGGATCATAGAATCTTGTCTGCAAATAGTACAGTCCCGTCTCGGTATCGTAAACGTAGCCGTACTTCCCGCGATAACGGAATACGTTCTTTCCTGCAGTCGATGCTGCTACAAGACCTGAGTAGTTCATCCTAATCAGGTTTCCCCAGGCGTCATAGTCGTATGATGCCGCAAGGTTCCCGTTTTCGTCGATAAGTCCTGTTACGTCACCCTGAAGATTGTATCTGAAATAGAATATATTATCGTCTTTGTTAAGACCTATCGGCGTTCCGTCTTCATCATAATAGTATTTAACGCCTTTAGCGCTGATAAGCTTTCCGTCGTCGTCATAAAGATATTCCGCGCTTATGTTTGTATTGCGCAGCATTGCGACGCGAAGCCCGGATTCATCGTAGATAAAGGACGTCTCCACTCGTCCGTTGTCGAGAGCTTCAAGCCGTCTGCCGTCCCACGTGACGGTAGTATAATTCCCCCAACTAAGAGGATTTCCCTGTGCGTCGTATGTGATCGGCGTCCCGTTATATGACGTCAGCTGATCCGTCCAAGCGCTGTTTCCGTACGTATAGTTTTTTGCGCTGTTCGGGACAGCCGGGAGCGAACCTGTTGTATACGTATACTCGCGCTTGGAAAGGATATTTCCGTTTTCGTCGTAATCGTATACCCACGTCTTACCCGCTATAGGATTGTTTTCCCTGATAAGCTCTCCGAGATCGTCATATTCATACGTTACGACGTATTGTGACTGCTGGTTCAGATAAGCCGTGTTGTTACCGTCAAGCGCGCTGTTGTATGATCTCGATGCGCTAAGTATATTACCGTTATCGTCGTATGTATATGAGAATTCCGTTCCGTCGGAAACTGTGACAGCAACTATCGCTTCCGAAGTGTAGTTTGTGCTGTTCTCTGTTCTGTTCTCATACCCATATGTGTATGAAAGAATAGTATTATCTGATGAATCAACGACGGACTTTGACGACGTTCTTCCGAAAATATCATCCTCGCTCAAGACGGAGTCTCCGGTCGGCAAAGTATATGCGATCTCATTGTTATCCTCATCATAAGACGTCGTGTATGTGTATGAAACTTCATCCGTTATCAAAATACTGTCTGTATACGATACGCCGCCTTCTTCTCTTTCGTTCGTATATGTAATAATAACGTCAGTATCAGTTATGATAAGCGTCATAGTATTCTCACCGGAAATACTGTAAAGGTACTCAGTTACCTTCTCCGCTTCATTATCACACTTCTTTATCAGATTTCCGTCGCCGTCATACTCATATGTGCAAACAAGATCATTGCCACGATAATACTCTTTTACATTACCGAGTATATCATATACGTAGCTCTCTGTCAAACCGTTTGCATATGTGACGGCTGATCTTTGCGAATAGTCTCCGGTGTAGGTATATGTCGCTATCGCCGTATTACCGATCTTTACTTGATAAGGAAGTCCTGCCTCGTTGTAAGTAAAGGTATAGCCCATTCCGTTTGCATCAATACCGGACACTCTCGCGTCGCTATCGTATGTGTACGAAATATAGCTCTCCCCCGTGTCAATAATTCCGTCATTATCTGTATCAATATATTCGTTTGAAAGATCTCCCGCAGATGTGTAGCTATATCTTGTTACGTTCCCTTTTGCGTCAGTGACGGACGTTGTTCGGTTCTGTGTATCGTATGTATATGATACCGATTTCCCTCTGCTGTCGGTCTCCGAAGTTGCAAGACCGAGCGAGTTAAGAACGGATGACGAATCATTCAGCGTATATGATACGTTATTTATCGCAGCCTCCCTCGATGTTCCCGTCTGCCTGTCGTTTGAGTCATAAGAATAGGAAGTAGTGATGCCGCTTGCGGTAACGCTTGATATTAAGTCATTGACGTACGTATATACTGTCGTCTCGCCGTCTTCTGTTGACGTGAGCATATTACCGCTTGCGTCGTATGTATATGATCTGATAACGGTTCCATCGCCGTCTTTTACGGTTACAAGATTTCCGTCGTTGTCATAAATATATTCTTCAACAACTGTTCCGTCTTTTTTCTTGATGTAAAGAAGCTTATCTGTTCCTTCTTCATATACATTTTCGTTTGATTCCTCGTTATCGACTGTAAATGAAGCGATATTCCCGTTCTCATCATAGTCAATCGTTACAGCAGAGCTTTGAACAAGCGAAATATCGTCAAAATATGCCGTGTTTATGTTATTAGAATATACGGCACTTACTGTAATTGACGTAATTTCTTCCACCGTATATGTTATGCCACTGTTTTCGTCCGTGCACGTGCCCGGCATTTCCACAACTCCGGAAATGTATTGCCAATCAGTTGTATCTTTGTGAAAAGAAATGTGAGATTTATCTGTCAGTCCGGTATAAGTTATATTGTCAGATCCGCGAACCTTGTAAGTAATACTCGCCTCCATCTCAAAAACAGCGTCGCTATTCAATGCCGAGTCTGCCTTTGCCCAACCGGATATCACATAAGAGTTTTTCGGTATATATCCAATATTAACCGTCTGATATACAGTTTTAGTGCTTTCAACGTCTCCATTGATAGCAATTGAAGCGGAGCCGCTTTTATGTTCAGACATTGTGACATTACCGTTTCCGCTCCAAGAAGCAGTACCGTTTTCAAAGCCGGGATTGGAAAGCATATTGTATGCGGAAGGTGCAAAGTCATTTGATTTTTCAAGCTTTATTGCATCTGCGTATATTGTTCCGCTGCCACTGTTGACTCCTATTCCCAAATTGACAGATTCGGCGGAAGCGAGCGTAAATGTAACATAAATCCTTTCCCACCCGCCTTCAATACACTCTTTTGTTTCGTATATGTCGAATTTTGAAATTAATTCATTTGAGTTTGAATCATCGACCCAAATGCCCAGTTCATTTGAAACACCATAGGTTGATTTAACATATGCAGAAAAAGAATACGTTCCGGCTTCAAGAGCAATAGCTTTTATTATCCCTGCTTTTCCGGTTGCAGATGTAATATCAATTCTTTTCGAATAGCTTCCAACGTATATTTCATTCAAAGAATTCGTAAGCGTTACCGTATTATCAGTTACAGTAAACGTATCGTCGATCAGATTTTCATTTTGTACACCAATTGATGCTAATGTTGAAATATTGCTGCTCTTGCCTAAAGCAGTTGTTCCGCTATAACCTGTAATATCAGTCTCCAAAACGACCCCGTTTGAATCTTCGTTATATACGTTTATTACTCTTCCGTAATAATCAAACACATATATTGTATAAAGATCGTCATTTGTATTCTTAATAGCATCAAGTCCATAGTAAAGCACTTTTGTCGAGTTTCCCTTATTATAGAAGAACTCCGCTCCGTTCTCAGCACCTAAAGCTGAAAACTTCCACTTAACCGATTCCGTATTGTACGGCTTGCATTTTGTGACGTCAACATAGTTGATCGTCACCGTCATTCCCATCCTATCTGTTAAAGATACGATATTCCTGTAACTACTGCTCGTGTTGTAGCCGTATGACGCAACAGTTACGCCCGCAAAACTGTCTGAAACAGTTGCAAGCAATCCGTTGTTATAGGTATACGAAATCGTTCTTCCGTTATACGTTATCGATGTTAAGAAACCACTATTGTTGTATGTAAAATATGCGCTTTGTCCGGATGCGTCCGTTATTGAAGAGATTCTCCCGCTGTAGTCGTCATCATATGTAAAAGTAATTTCATTTCCATCCGCATCACAAGTACTTGCAATATATGCTCTGTTTCCGACCGTCGTAAATGTCTTAACGGTATCATCCGTAAATGTAATGGTATATCCACCCGTTATCTCCGTCAAAATCATTCCACTTCCGTCTTCTTCAACATACTCGTCATTAGAATCAATGAAATAACGTATCCTCCCGGTCTCGTCTATGTACTCAAACCCGTCCCCATAAGGAATGACGTATTCCTGAATATTGAGCTTCCAGCCTAGCCCGACTTTCATATCTGCTGTCACTTGACTTCTCGGAGTGTTGCCTTTGTAAGTATGATATATTTCAAATGCCAGTTTATCTGAATCCGAAATTAAATCCGACCTTTTTACAACAATGCATCCGGATTGATTGTTCGTATATACCTCTCCGGCTTCTCCTGCGTCAACTTTAGTATACGTCAATGCAGGATCTATTCCTATGTTGCTTCTGTAAGATATCTGAAGGTACGAACTCCCGCCGTTTCTTGCTGTCAAAAGAGTTGCGTTGTATATCTCTGTTTCATTGCTTTTCAGCATTAAACCGTGCATGGAATGTCCGTCATTGTACCATTCTTTTACCGCTCTTGTAACGTCGAACTCTAACGCTCCGTTTGCACATCTTGCATAGTCAAGCGGTTCTGTATCATTGCTCGGATGCTGATTCCATGTAATATTCGTTCCCCAGGAATTGTCCGATATATTGTATGCATAATACGCGCCGGTACCGGTATTTCCTAAATTCTCATAATGCAATATCGAAGATACGATCACATCAGCTGACGTCAAACTCGTAAGCGAAGATACTGTCAAATATATTCTTCTTGTGTCGGACGTATTCTTTCCAAGCAGAAGATTCGGAGACGAATTGTACGTAGTATTCGGATTTGCATATGAAACACCGCAATCCGTTAATGCGGCATAATTGGTTGACATATGAATAGTAGGATCCAGCGTGACCGGGAAAGCGGTATCAGAGCTGTTTATCCATTTCTCGTCAGCCGTCACTTTAAACGAGTATTCATCCTCGCTTATCTTCTCGATCGTATATTCAGCGTCAAAAGAAACGTTACCGCTTGCGTCCCACATTACTGGTGAGGGAATTATGTATTTGTCTTCATTCTCCCCGGTTTTCTGATGCCGACGCTGCCGTCTTCCATGACAACGGGAACAAACCCGTTCGCCTTCATCACGAACGAGTACTCGTATTTTTCCGCTTCTTCTTTGATTATGATCTCCACTTTCAAACTGCCGGGCGTCAGTCCGTATGAAAGATCCGCTCCGCAAAACGCGTCTTTATATATTGCCTCGGAGTGGGTTTTTACATAATCCGCATATATATTTCTTTCGTCGCCTTCCGGCGCTTCTTTTACTTCTATTTTTACCGATTCCGAAGACGCACCGTCCCTCTTATTCTCTGTCAGAAATACTATTTCGCCTTCTTCATCTTCGATCCTGAACAGAACTCCGTCATCAAGATCTTCAGCAAGCTTGACGTTCATCGAGGATCCTTTAGCTGCATATCCGTCGAAGTCAAAGTCTGATTCTTTATCCGCACCGTCATATACAAGGGTATTATCAATGTCTTTCCATGCACCGTCGCTCGAAAGATAATGGACAGGCTCGGAAAAGATAACAGCATTTATCGTTCCGTCGCTCATTACGAAATGCTTTTCATTTTCCCCTCTTTTGCTCTCGTCTTCATAGAGAATGCTTGCCGGTTCCGCTTCATTTTCCACCGTCTCAACGTTCGGTTTTATGAATCCCATATCAGCTGCCATTATCTTATATGACAGCGCGGGAATTACTTGTACGCAGAAGAGAATTGCAATTAATGTCGATAATAGTTTGATTGATTTTTTCATAATCTTTTCCTTTCATCGTTTTAATAAATTGGCAAGTTAAATCTTGCTGCCAGTTATATAGACTCAGTTGAAAAAGCATCCCTCCGATCGGTTATTTCGCGTCGAAGACGCCGCGAATCGCGACATCCCCGACGCTTTGAAAATAGATTCGGATGAAGCGGAAAAGATTCGACACTTCCGCTAAATCAGAGCATCTGTATATGTAATCATTTTTTTGAGCCAAAATAGCAGGTTTTTCGGTAACGTTTGCAAATTGTTTACAATTGCGGCAAGGCAGCGCGCCGCGAGCTGCTTGCCGCAGCTAAATTCGCCCGCATAAGCGTGCGCGCTAAATTCACCTTCGGTGAGCAATAATGATGTTTTCGTACTGCTCTCGTGATACCGGATCATGATGCGATCATGTGCGGACGTGAATTGCCCGCTTGTTTTGCGGGCGGGCATTAAAAATGTATCCGCGGAGTATTCCGCGGATCATATCAAAGTTTCTGAAGGGGAGCTCGAGGGGGAACGCTTTACAAAGCGTTCCCCCTCGCTCTCTCTCAACTGAAATCAAACTCCGCCTTTCCGCCCTCGAGCTTGAGCGCGGCGTCGAAGGGCTTGCCGGCTTTTGAGATAAATCCTTGAATTTTCGAGGTCTTTCCGGTCTCGAGTAAGAGCTTCATGTTCGAGACGGAAATATTGCGGCGGCAGATTGAGGTGCTGACCTTGAAGGCGCAGCCCTCCTTGTAGCCGGAGCATCCGTAAGCGTAGCGGTAACGCCGCACCTCGCGCCCGCAGAGCGGACACGTACCGACGACGTCCATAAAGCATCCGGTGTCGCGGTCGAGCTCGACGGGAAGTTCTTTTTTCGTAAAGACTTCGGCGATCTCGCGCTTTGCAAGCCCGACGGCGTCTTCCGTCGCCATTTCCCCGTGAAAGACTTTCTTGAGCGCGCGCCCGAGCTCGGCGGTCTTGTACTTGTCCATCGAGATATCCATCCGCTCAAGGCTCTCGATGAGAAACTCGCCTCCCGGAAGGATAGTGTAAACGTCTTTTTTGAGATCGATATATCCGCTTTTTCTCGCGTTGTCGATGATGCCGGTTCGCGTCGCCTCGGTGCCGAGCTCAAGTCCCTCGAG
The DNA here is from genome assembly GCA_017529175.1 of Clostridia bacterium. The sequence goes on along the minus strand of JAFXNX010000370.1, from coordinate 3,928 downwards.
CACGGCGCGGTATTCCTCCGCGTCGTCGGCGCCGATCCTGTCCGCGTCCTCCGCGGCGGCGTTCGCCTTTTCCTCTTTGAAAGGATTTTTCAAATAATTGTTCAGAGTCTCAATGGTGTAATGCTTCGGCGGGGAAGTCTCCTTTTCCACCGGCTTGAAGTCGATATTTACCGCGTCTCCCTTCTTCAGCGGCGGGAGGAGCTTATCCTTCTGCGACGAGTCGTCGTACTTCATCCAGCCTTTCTCGAGAATGACCGTTCCCTTCAGCACGAACTGCTCAAGGTCCCCGACGTCGATCGTCATCTCCGTCTTGTCCGCTACGCATTCGTTCTCGCAGAACACGGCGGCAAATCGTCTGAACACCGTGGAATATACTTTCATCTCCCGTTCCGAGAGCTGATCTTTCGAGGGTATCTTGTACGTCGGCGTTATAGCCGAGTGCGACTCTATCTTCGCGTCGTCAAATATCTGCTTCGAATCCTTGAATTTCACGGGATACCCGAGCTTGCGGCAGCTCTCGAGGATAGTTTTGATCTTTCCTTTTTCGGCTGAGGCAAGATACTCCGAGTTCGTTCTCGGATAAGTTAAATAGCCCGCCTCGTACAGCTTTTGAGTTATCTCAAGGCTTTCCGCCATCGACATCTTGTACTTCTTGCCGAGCACGTTCTGCAGCTTTGACAGGGAATAGAGCTTACCCGGAGGGATCGTCGTCTTTTTGCGCTTCACGCCCGCGACGACTGCGCCCGCCGCGTTGTATTTTGCGCATTCCCGCTGAGCGTCGGCGGCATTGTCCTTGTCAAACTTCTTTTTTGACGTAAGCTCGACCGGGTACCCCGCCGTCTCCTCTTTCGACGAGACAGCAAAGTATTTTTCGGGCTTGAAATTCCTTATCGCCATATCGCGGTCGTATATCGCGCGGACTATCGGAACGATGACACGCCCCACGCGAAGGAGCGTTCCGCACTTTATCGTCGCGTACCTTGTCAGATTCACTCCGTAGAGCCAGTCGATATACGTCCTCGAAAAGCCCTCGTTTGCAAGATCGTCGTATTCGCTCTCGTCCTTCATCTCAGAGAGCGCCTGCCGCACCGTCTCCGGCGTCTGGTCGGGAAGCCACAGCCGCTTTTGCGACGCAGTCTTCTCAAGCGCGTTCGATATGCAAAGACGGACGATGATCTCTCCCTCTCTGTCCGCGTCTCCCGCGTTCACTATAGTGTCGACGTCGTCCCGCGCGCAAAGACTCTTTATCACGCCGAACTGCTTTTCGACCCCCGCGTCAACCTTTCCACCGTCGCCGCGGCGAAGCTCGAAATCAAATTTTTCGGGGAAGCAGGGAAGATTGTCAAGCGTCCAGCCGGACCTTCCCTCCGGCGCGGGATTGTAATGCTCTATGTCCGCAAGAGAAAAAAGGTGGCCGAACGCCCAGGAAACGATATATCCCGCGCCCTCGAAATATCCGTCGCGGCGCGTCATGCTTCCTATCGCGGCGACGATATTTCTCGCAAGACTCGGCTTTTCGGCGATTATCAATACCATCGCATCCTCCCTCCTTTCACGCGGCGTCTTAAAGTCCTCATATATTTTACTACAACGTCACGATTTTAACAAGAGCTTTGATTGACAAATCGATATCTTTATTATAGAATATTGATAGAAACCTCAAGGGGGAAGTTATGAAGCTTTTACTCGCAGAAGATGAAACAGAGCTTTCAAAAGCTCTTTGTACGATACTGAAACACAACAATTACACCGTCGACGCCGCGTACAACGGACTTGAAGCGCTTGATATGTGCAAAAAGGGCGACTACGACGGGATAATTCTCGATATCATGATGCCGGAGCTCGACGGAATGAGCGTTCTGCGCCGCCTTCGCGCGCAGGGCGACTCGACGCCGATACTGATACTGACGGCGAAGGGCGAACTCGACGACAAGATAGAAGGACTCGACGCCGGCGCCGACGACTATCTGTCGAAGCCGTTCCAGATGGGCGAGCTTCTCGCCCGGATCAGGGCGATGATGCGCCGCAAGAGCGATTTTGCGCCGGGCGTGCTGACTTACGAGAACATCACTCTCGACCGCGCGTCTTACAAGCTCGTCTGCGGGAGCGAGGAACTTCGTCTCGGAAACAAAGAGTTCCAGATGATGGAGATGCTCATGTCAAATCCCGGCAGACTGATCCCGACGGAAGAATTCATGAGCAAGATATGGGGAGACTCCGAGTCGGAGATAAACGTGGTGTGGGTCTACATCTCGTATTTGCGCAAGAAACTCTCCTCGATCGGCGCCGCCGCGGAGATCCGCGCCGCAAGAGGCGTCGGCTACGCTCTCTATCCGAAGAGCTGACCTTATGGTAAGAAAACTCCGTATAAGGTTTACAGCCGCGTCGTCTTTGATACTTCTCGCCGTCCTCTCAGTCATCGGAGTCGCGATAAACGTGATGAACTACTACAACTTCATCGCAAGCACGAGGGAGACGATGTCCGTTATCGCCGCGAACAACGGCGAGTTCCCGGACTACGAGGACTATTTACAGATGCTCGAGGAAGAGCGCGCCCGCGAAGAGCTCGAGAGGAACAAGGGTAAGGACGCCTCTTTCGATGAGCCGGACGATGAGCCGGAAGCAGAAACGACGGCGGAAACGTCGATACTTGAAAAATTTGAATATACCGCGGGCTTCGGCTTCGGTCTCAACGTGACCGCGGAGACCGCTTACGAAACGAGATATTTCTACGTCAGATTCACTCCCGACGGCGGGATGCTCGGCTACGACCTCTCTCATATCGCCGAGGTCTCAATGGAAGAAGCGGAGAGTCTCGGACGCAACGTGCTCTCTCAAAAATCGGAGTCGGGCGTATACGGCAATTACAGATATTATATGCACGACACGGAAGGCGGCGCGAGAGAGATAATCTTTCTCAACTGCGCGACGCAGCTTCGCTCCGTCAACTTCGTGCTCTTCATTTCGATCTTCACGATAATCGCCGTTCTCGCGACGGTGACGTTATCCCTTTGGATGCTCTCAAGACGAATTGTCAAGCCGTTCGTTGAAAACCTTGACAAGCAGAAGAAATTCATAACCGACGCGGGTCATGAGATAAAAACTCCTCTTTCGATCATCGACGCGAACGCCGAGGTGCTCAAGCTCACCGCGGGCGAGAACGAATGGATCGACAGCATACAGAATCAGACGTCGCGCCTTGCCGCGCTCGTAAAGAAGCTGATCGCTCTTTCCAAAAACGAAGAGGAGCTCTCCGAGCTCCCTCACGAAAGGTTCAACGTCAGCGAAGCGGCGGCGGAAACGGTCTCTCCGTTTCTGATCCTCGCAGAGAAGAACGGAGTAACTCTAAACAGCCGGATCGAAGAGGGGATCGAATACGTCGGAAACGAAGCGTCGATAAGACAGCTCTTCGGCATCCTTCTCGACAACGCCGTTAAGTATACGCCGGGAGGCGGAACTATAAATATCGCGCTGGAGCGCCGCGCAAAGATCACGTTAGAGATCTCAAACGACTGCGACCCCGTCGATACGGAAAAACTGCCGCTCTATTTCGACAGATTCTTCAGAGCCGACGACTCGCGCTCACGCGAAACGGGCGGCTACGGCATCGGGCTTTCTATCGCGAAAGCGATAGTCGAACGCCACCGCGGCAAGATCACCGTTTCCAGCGAAGACGGAACGTCATTAAAATTTACGGTAACACTATAACAAAAGGGGCTGTAAAAAAACGTGAGTTTTTTACAGCCCCTTTTTGGGGGATAGGAAAAAATGTTCAGAATGAACGATGCGAATCCCGAAGGCGTACAAAGGTACGTCGAGAGGTGAGGTTCGTTTATAGCAAAAAGGCGATTTTCATATTTTAAAGCATCATTTTACGTTTATCCGTATTATTTTGTGCTTATCATCAGACTTTATGCTGCCTTATTTC
>JAFXNX010000369.1 GCA_017529175.1 Clostridia bacterium | reverse complement strand
GGGTCGGGATAATTTGTCGGGTTGTCGATATAAACGACTTCGCCGTTGGTTTTGTGGATTTCATAAATAACGCTCGGCGCGGTGGTGATAAGGTCGAGGTTGAACTCGCGCTCGAGCCGCTCCTCGATTATCTCCATGTGAAGAAGTCCGAGGAAGCCGCATCTGAATCCGAAGCCGAGCGCGATACTCGTCTCCGGCTCGAAAACGAACGCCGCATCGTTGAGGCGCAGTTTTTCGAGCGCGTCCTTCGTTTCATTGTATCTTGCGCCGTCGGCGGGATAAATACCCGCGTAGACCATCGGAAGCACGCTCTTGAAGCCGGGAAGAGGTTTGTCGCACGGCGCCGCGGCATTTGTCACCGTATCGCCTACTCTCGTATCGGAGACGGTCTTTATCGACGCTGTGATGTAGCCGACGTCTCCCGCGGCGAGGGCGTCGCGGCGTTTGAGACCGAAGGCGTCCATCGTGCCGACTTCAACGACGTCGAACTCCGCTCCGGTGCTCATCAGTCTGATCCTGTCTCCCGGCTTTACCGTGCCGTCAAAGATCCTTATGTAGACAACTACTCCGAGATAACTGTTGTAAACGGAGTCGAATATCAGAGCGCAAAGAGGCGCGTCCTCGTCGCCTTCGGGAGACGGGATATCGCGAATTATCGCGTCCATGACGTCGGAGATATTGAGCCCTGTCTTCGCGGAGACCGCGGGGCAGTCCTCGGCGGGTATGCCGATTATATCCTCTATCTCATCTCTGACGCGCTTAACGTCGGCGGACGGCAGATCTATCTTGTTTACGACCGGGACGATCTCAAGGTCCGCGTCGACCGCGAGATAGGCGTTTGCGAGCGTTTGCGCCTCGATCCCCTGCGTCGCGTCAACGACGAGAAGAGCCCCCTCGCAGGCGTTGAGCGAGCGGGAGACCTCGTAGTTGAAGTCGACGTGTCCGGGAGTGTCGATAAGGTTCAGCTCGTACACCTCGCCGTCTGGCGCCGTATAGTCTATCCTGACCGCGCGCGCTTTGATCGTTATGCCGCGCTCGCGTTCAAGGTCCATATTGTCGAGAAGCTGTTCCTCCATATCGCGGCTCTCTACCGCGCTCGAGAATTCGAGTATACGGTCGGCGAGAGTGCTCTTGCCGTGGTCGATATGAGCGATTATCGAGAAGTTTCTGATCTTCTTCATTCTGTCGGCAGACGTTGACATTGAGTCCTCCGGATGTTTTTTATCATTATTATTTAATTATAGCAAAGGAGAGTTTAAAAATCAAGATGCTTATTGTAACATAAAAGGGAAGCGCGCGCTTCCCCTTATTTGCCGCGGCGACCTCTTCAAATGACAGATCAGCCGTATCCGTCGAACGCCGGATACGGCTGAAAAATACTGTTTCGCGTTTATCCGTTCATCGAGGCGCCGCCCAGCCCGAAGCTGACCGAGATCGCCTCGTCGACCGCGCTCATCATCTCGTCGTCAAGATGTCCCATCTTCTCCCCGAGTCTTTTTTTGTCGATAGTGCGGATCTGCTCAAGAAGGATGACAGAATCCTTTTGCAGACCCACCTTGTCGGCGTAGACGTCGATGTGAGTAGGAAGACGGGTCTTGCCGAGACGGCTCGTTATCGCCGCCGCTATGACCGTGGGACTGTACTTGTTGCCGACGTCGTTCTGTACGATAAGTACCGGGCGCATTCCGCCCTGCTCGCTCCCGACCACCGGGCTGAGATCTGCATAATATATGTCTCCCCGCTTAATGCTCACGCTATCACTCTCCGTTGTTATATACTTCCGTTGGACTTGTGATATTATTGTTGCCGCATGATACGGTTTTTAATCACATATTTTTCGTCCTGTTTTCAGTATATGACGAGGCAGGGATTCGGGTTTAGGGGATAGCGGCGCGTACGCCGCGGCTGAATTGAAATCCGCGGGCTTTCAGCTGAATTGAAACCCTTCGGATTTCGGCTAAATTGAAACCCTTCGGATTTCAGCTAAATTAAAAGCTAACGCTTTCAGCTAAATTGTGAGCTTTCGCTCACATCTAAGCTATCCCTTCGGGACAGCTAAATAAGAACGCGAGGCGAATTAGTCCGCTCCGTTGTTTTGAGCGAAAACGAAAAACAAGGGCGCGGTTTCCCGCGCCCTTGAGGGTTTATTCAGTTAACTGTTCTCAGATATTCTTATCAGCCTGCGATAAGAGCCTTGAGAGCGGAGTAGTCCTGAATGTTGAATACGCCGTCTTTATTGACGTCAGCAAGCTTTGCCTCTGCGCCGCTCAGCGTGTAAACGCCTGCGAGTGCCATCTTGATAAGCTTGATGTCTTTGAGACCGAGTACGCCGTTGAGGTCGAGGTCGCCGGGTGTGCCGACCGTATGGTCGTACCAGTTGAGTTCTTCGAAGGAGAGGTCGATATCGCCGATAGCGAATTCGTCCATATCGAAGTTGACACCAAAGTCACGGATGATGTTGAAGTCTGCGTCTGTCGGGAGATATGCGGATGTGAAGTTGTAGTTGTTGAAGGAGAATACGCAATCTTCGTCAATGTAGATGTCTGCGTAGTTTCTTCCTGCGTATGCGTCAACTTCATCACCGGGTGCGTCTACCTTGAAGTAGAGAGTATGCCAATCGCCGTTGAGGAGGATCGACGTATCGAACGGTACGCGCTCATCGAATGCGTTACCGCTGTTCGGGACAGCGTATATTTCGTTCGTATCGAAGTTGATACCGATCTGGTTGTCGATTCCGCCGCCGCCGCACCAGAAGTACAGTACGTGACCGTAGTTAGCGGTGTCGTTGTCGTCGAACAGATTGTTTACTCTGAACTTGAAGTAGATCGTGTATTCGTTCTTGTACTGTCTGGGCATATCGAACTGGTTGTAGTTCGAAGCGCCGTCGCCGAAGTGCTGTACGCCTTCGGATACAGACTCAGCCGAACCTGTGAAGATTCCTGCGATGTTGCGGGAAACTATCTCGTCAGCAAAGTCAAGGAAGAAGTCGTAAGAGCCTGTGAGAGCTTCGAGTCTCGTTGTGGAAACTGTAGCTCCGCATCCTCTGCGGCATGCCCATGTGTATACGCCTTCGCCTGAATTCTTCGTCTGGTAACCCGGCCAGCTGTGTCCGAGAGCGGGAACTACTGTCTCTTTAGCTGTTTCGCCGCAGATAGCGCAGATAGTCTTGTCGCCGCCGTTTTCCGTACATGTAGGATCACCAAGTCTTGTTGTGCTGTACTGGATATGTCCGTTAGCTGCGCAGAAGTCAGCTGCGTCAAGGTCGATGACCTTTACGTCTTCATCTGCCGCAATGTTCGTAGCCTTTTCAGCAAGCTTGTTAGGCTGATTGATAAGGTCGTCCTTTGTGAACGTGTAGAGGTGAACGTTGTCGAGGATAGCGGTTCCGTTGTATACGTTACCGATCATCATGTTCGTCCACGGGTTCGAGTAAGCGCGGCTGTAAACTGCCTGCTCGTCGATGTAGATCGTGCAAGTACCGTCTCTGAAGACGTAGGTTACTCTGTGGAAGTTGTCCTTATCAGCTGTGCCCCAGTCGAACGCTTCGTATTCACTTGCGCCGTTGGAGTTACCGTCGTTCCAACCGTATTTGGAAACGCCGACGATCCAACGCTCGTAAGCGATGTTGGACCAGATCTCGAGGTACGTGTCGCCCGTCGTGTCGATTTCGGGAACGAGAGCGAGGTCGAAGTCGAGAATGTATTCCTGCTTGCCGGATGCAAGAGCTTCGATGTCATAGTATGTGCTGACATCAACAGCATCCTGACCGACTGTGTAGTCGTAACCGCCCTTGATGATGTAAGCTTCGCCGCCTACAGCGTCATCTTCCATGAAGTAGAATATGTCATGGACCGGTTCCGGAGGAACGTAGTTGAAGTCGTATGCGTAAATTCTGCCGTTGCCGTCAGCGGACTGCCATGCCTGATCTTCGAAGTCTTCGAAGTAGTCAACGCCGTCAGCTGTGATGTGGAGATTGTCGATAGCGATCTCGGAGGGATGTCCGCACCAACGAGCCTGCGCCTTTGTTGCTACATTGCCGACGTATACGCCGTCAACATAGACGTCCGTGCCGCTTGCAACGGTACCGTCGAGAACGACGTGATACCATTCGTCAGCTGCAAATGCGTAAGGAACAGTTGTGTCACCGACACCTACAGCGCCTTCGTTTGTAACAGTTGTTCTTTCAACTACTACGGGAGCGTCTGCGAGGTAGCCGACTGTATCGTCTTCGTTGTAGTCAGCTACGTCGAAGCCGTCAAACTGTGTTCCGCCTTCCGTGAAGGAGATCTTGCTTACATAGCAGCGATAGAACGCGCCGTAGATCTGAGCGCCCATAGCGCCGGAGATCGTGCCGACGAGTTCATCGTTTACATAAACCGTCGTGTCGCCGTCAACGACCCATTTGATCGTGTATTCGGTATCGAATGCGAATCCGGGAGTATATGTAACATTGCCGCCGCCGCCGTAACCGATCGTGCCGTTTGCCATATTGAACGTAGCGGACTTGCCGTACCACATTGTGAGTTCGCCGAGAGCATCGTAGACGTTCGAAGGAGTCTTGAACGTTACTTCAAGTGTGAAGTCGTCGTTTCTCAGAGCGTTCTCCTGGAAGTGACCGTTAGAGTCGCACTTAACGTATGCAGCTTCGTTTACAGCCGTGCTCTGAACCTTGAAGGTCGGGCCGCCTGCGTAGTAGGATGCCATGTGATCCGTTGTGGAAGCGAGTTTAACGTCGAGTTCCCATTTGCCGTCTTTTTCAGCAAGCGGGAGATATGCGTAGCAGTTGTCCGGATCCCAGCCCCAGTAGTAGGAACCGAGGTCGTACTGACCGTGAACGTCGGACGCGGGAGTGACAACCTTATCAATGATTCTTCCGCCGCCGTCAGAGTCTTTCTTCTGCCATACGCCGTCTTCAAAGTCTTCGAGGTAAATGAGTTCGCCCTTGACGCCGTTAGCGCCGCCGCTCTCATAAACCGCGATATTGTCGAGAGCTATTTCAATAGCTCCGCCGCACCACTGCGTTCCGGGAACCTGAGTGATGATAGCGTTTCCGCCTGCGATCTGACCGTCAATGTAAAGGACAGATCCAACGTTGCCGTAGAAGCAGTATACGTCGATGTGATGCCATGTGCCTATTTCAAAGTCGCAGGGAAGTGAGTCGAATGTGTGGTTCTTCTGGTTGAATACGAGCCAACCGAAGTAGTTACGAAGCTCTGCGTCTTCGCTCAGAGGACACATATCGAAGGAAAGGACGCAAGCGCCTACCTTGTCAGCGGGGATGATGCCGCTCTGCGTGTAAAGATATGCCTGTCCGTCGCCTTCAAGGCCGTCCGGCCATACGCTGTTGCAGAAGTAAAGAGCTTTACCGTCGGTAACAGCGTCGGTGTGAACGTCATAAACGTTTCTGTTGTAATCGACCTGAACTGTCGGCGGGATGGTTTCTCTTTCAACTACTACGGGAGCGTCAGCGAGGTAGCCGACTTCGTCGTCTTCGTTGTAGTCGTCAGCCTTTACGTCTACAAAAGCCCTTTCGTCCTTAATGAACGCGATCTCGCTTACGAGATAGCGGTAGAATACGCCGTAAACGATAGCGCGCATATTCTTTTGGATCGTTCCGACTTCCGTGCCGTTTACGTAAACGGTCGTGTCGCCGTCGACAACAAAGTCTATCACGTAGTCTGTGTTGTCAGCAAACGTGTAGTTGAGTGTGTCGGGAGCTCCGACGAAGGAGATCGTGCCGGCCTTCATGTTGATGAGCGGAGAGCCGTCAAGCCAACCGACCATCTCGCCGAGGTCAGCACTGCCGAATGTTGCCGTGCTGGACTTGAGCGCGATTCTCATTGTGAAGTCATCTGTTACTCCGTTAACAGGACTTTCATCTGCGAAATGTCCGTTAGCCGCGCACTTGATGTACTTCGTTTCCGTCACTGAGCCAGGTATTTCCGTAAGATGATACTCTCTCGCTGCAGAAATGCCTACTACAAGAGTAGAAGCGAGCATCATTACGGTAAGTACCAATGCAATGATTTTTTTCATAGGAATACCTCCATAAATATTTGGTACAACTATTCTATCACTAATCTCACAAAAAGTCAACACAAATGCGCCAAAAATTTATGAAATATCTTCATAAAATATTAAAATACAGATCGTATTGTTAAACGAAAATGAAGGTTATACAAAATGTTTGATAACGGGCGGTGTTTTCGGGCATATTTTGTGCCGCGCCGCGAGAGGAAGAAAAAAAGATTTCATTATTAATTTAAAGCGTATCAACACCGACGTTATAATTCCGTAAAGCTCCCGATATAATTAATAAGGAGGCGTATTATGAAAAAAGTGTTTGTTCTGATGATCGCATTTGCGTTATTTCTGCCCTCTTGCGCCGCCGAGGCGTCCTCCCCGCTCGCTTACCAGCGCGGGATCTCTTCCGTGACGTTCAACGCGCGCATCGGAGAGGAAGAATTCTCGCTCGAGCTGACGCGCGGAAAGCTCACCGTCCTTGCTCCGGAGGCGATAGCGGGCGCCGCTCTCATCCGCTCGACAGAAAAGTATTCTCTTATCGCCGAGGGCGAGGAGTTCGAGCTGCCGCAGGCGCTGATACCGTATATATCTCCCGTCTTCTCAGCATTTTCCCTTCCCGAAGAAAACGCAAGAGCGGCGGAGGGGGACGGCAAAAAGATCGCCGTCGAATACGGCGGCGGAGTTTATACGGTAGAGCTGTCGGACGGCGGAAAGCCGGAGAGAATAGGGTACGAAGGGGTGAGGGAGTTTACATTATATAATATTATAATCCAAAAGGGGTGAAGTCACCTCTTACCAAAGGGATTCTTCGCCTTCGGCTCAGAATGACATTCTTTTTTATGTCATCCTGAGTGAAGCGGAGCGGAACGAAGGATCCCTTTATC
>JAFXNX010000368.1 GCA_017529175.1 Clostridia bacterium | reverse complement strand
GCGACGGCGCGACGATGATCGCCGTCTTCTTCGACACTTCGACGTCGGATGAGGCGACGATAGAAGCGATAAAAGAGATAAGGAGCGTTTGCACGAAGCAGTGCTTCGTCTCCGGAATGTCGGCGCTCGTCACCGACCTTAAGGACCTTTGCGAGAGAGAGGAGCCGATCTACGTCGGTATCGCCGTAGCTCTCGCTCTTGCGGCGATGCTTCTTTTCCTCGACAACTATCTGACGCCGTTTGTATTCCTTGCGTCGATAGGAATGATGATACTTCTCAACATGGGGACCAATTACTTCTTAGGTGAGATATCGTATATAACCAAAGCGTTGTCGGCGGTCCTTCAGCTCGCCGTCACGATGGACTACTCCATCTTTTTATGGCACAGCTACAGCGAGCAGAAGAGCAAATATGACGACAACAAAGAAGCGATGGCTCAGGCGATAAACGAAACGCTGACGAGCGTCGTCGGAAGCTCCGTGACGACAGTCGCCGGATTCATCGCTCTCTGCTTCATGTCGTTCACCATGGGACGCGACCTCGGTATTGTCATGGCAAAGGGCGTTATCCTCGGCGTCATCGGATGCGTGACGGTGCTGCCTTCGATGATCCTCGCGCTCGACAGAGTACTTGCGAAAACTTCTCACCGCTCTCTGATCCCCGATATGAAGAAGTTTGCAAAAGGCGCGGTAAAAGTGTTCCCGGTATTCCTCGTGATATTCGCGCTTCTGATCGCGCCCGCCTATTACGGCTACAGTAAGACGAACGACGAGGTATACTACGATCTCGGCAAGTGTCTGCCGGAGGATATCGAATACGTAGTCGCTCAAAGCAAGCTCGCGGATAAATTCGACGTCGCCTCGACTCACATGGTCCTTGCCGACGCGTCGCTTCCCTCGAAGGACGTGAAAGCCATGCTTCGCGAGATGAACGAAGTCGACGGCGTGAAGTACGCCGTGGGGCTCGAGTCGATAATCGGTTCGTCCGTCCCGGAGGAAGTGATACCGGAATCGGTCACAAGCCTTCTCAAGAGCGACAAATGGGAGCTCTTCCTCGTAAATTCGGAATACAAGGTCGCAAGCGACGAGGTGAACTCTCAGATCGATTCTCTGAATGAAGTTCTGAAAAAGTACGATCCGAACGGTATGCTGATAGGAGAGGCGCCGTGTACGAAGGATATGATCGAAACGACGGATCACGACTTCAGCGTTGTTAACGTCGTGTCGATCCTTGCGATATTCGTGATAATAGCGCTCGTGGAAAAGAGCGTATCGCTCCCGTTCATACTTATCTCGGTGATCGAGCTCGCGATATTCATCAATCTCGGGCTTCCTCACTATCTCGGACAGAGCCTTCCGTTCATCGCGCCTATATGTATCAGCACGATCCAGCTCGGCGCGACGGTCGACTACGCGATACTGATGACGACGAGATATAAGACGGAAAGGATCCGCGGAGCGGGCAAACGGGACGCGGTCCGGACGGCGCTTGCGACCTCGGTACCGTCGATCATAGTATCGGGTACGGGGCTCTTTGCCGCGACGTTCGGCGTTGCGATGTACTCGGATATAGATATGATAGCGTCAATGTGTATGCTGATGGCGCGCGGTGCGCTTATCAGTATGTTCATGGTGATACTTGCGCTTCCCGCCCTGCTTCTTCTGTTTGACAGGGTGATATGCAAAACTACGGCGGGGATGACACACATAAACGACAAACACGGAACGGAGGACATGAAAAATGAAAATTAAGGTCATGAAGATTTTATCCGTATTGCTTTGCATGGCGATAGCCCTCGGCGGCGGCGCGCTGACTTTTGCGTCCGACTCGTCTCCCGCGGTAAAGGAGAGGGCGGACCGCATCCTTGCCGAAGGCAAAGACGCGTCCGTACTGGACGAAGACGGAGTTACTAAAGAAGAGACCGTTTACGTTATCACCGACGCCGAAGGAAAAGCGACGGAAGTGATATCGAGCTGTCATCTGAACAACCCGAACGGAGTCGACGTGATCTCCGATAACAGCACGCTTGACGATATCGAAAACGTCAAGGGAGACGAGGAATTCGTAAAGAAGAACGGAAAGCTCGAATGGAGGGCGGACGGCAGCGATATTTACTACAGGGGAACGTCGAATGATGAACTTCCGGTCGAGGTGAAAGTATCCTACACTCTCGACGGGAAGAAAGTGTCTCCCGATAAGATCGCCGGCGCGAGCGGGAAGGTGACCGTTCGCTTCGACTATAAAAACAACGTTTACGAGAAAGTTGATATAGACGGAAAAGAGGAGAAGATCTTTACACCTTTCGCGCTCCTCTCCGGCATGATACTTGATAATGACGTTTTCCGGAACGTCGAGGTCACGAACGGCAAAGCGATAGATGACGGCGACCGTACGGCGGTAATCGGCATCGCGTTTCCCGGTATGCAGG
>JAFXNX010000367.1 GCA_017529175.1 Clostridia bacterium | reverse complement strand
TCTCAAAGCGATCAAAGAGATCAAGGAAGTCCGCCGCGCGCGTCTTACCGAATATAAGAACTACCGTCCGGCTGCCGAGTACCACGAAGGCCGAGGCGTGTGGAGCGTGAAGTGCGACGTCGCTCTTCCCTGCGCTACGCAGAACGAACTTCTCATCGACGACGCGAAAGAACTCGTCAATAACGGAGCGATCGCGGTCTGCGAAGGCGCGAACATGCCGACGACGATCGAGGCGACCAAGTATCTGCAGGAGAACGGCGTGCTGTTCATCCCCGGAAAAGCCGCCAACGCGGGCGGCGTTGCGACCTCGGCTCTCGAGACGTCTCAGAACAGCGCACGCCTCAGCTCGTCTTTCGAGGCAGACGACAGCAAACTCCACGGCCTCATGACGAACATCTACGCGAATATCGCGAGCGCGTCCGCGGAATTCGGAATGAAAGGCAACTACGTTGCAGGCGCGAACATCGCGGGATTCAAAAAGGTCGTCGACGCTATGCTTGCCCACGGCGCCTGCTGACCGTCGGACTGTCGCCTTCAGCGCAGAACGAAAAAGCACGGTTTAATTATTTATTAAAACACAAAAAATCCGTAGTTTTCATCTTCTTCAAGGTGAAAATCCTACGGATTTTTTCATTATAATGCTTTTTCTATCGCCGTTTTGCCCCTCGACGTATTTGAATGCGCCTCACGGGGCAAGAACGGCGATTCTGCATCTGAATCCAACAGTCCCTAAAACGTGTTGTATCAGCTGTTTTTATCAATAAATAACCGCGGGATCGGCAATTTGTAAAAACTTGTTGTTGAATATGCCGATTAAATTTTCACATCGGCATATTGATTTTGACCGCGGCTTTTGTTATAATACATTGTACGGAAGACCGGAAGGCGTCAAAAGGGCGCCGCTGGGACGCCGTCACTTTTGAAACAGGAGCAGAGAAAATGGTTTCACGTGAGGTAACTATCAATAACAATGTGGGACTCCACGCGCGCCCCGCTACTTTCTTCATTCAGAAAGCGAACTCGTACAAGAGCTCCATCTGGGTCGAGAAGGACGACCGCCGCGTGAACGCCAAGAGTCTGCTCGGCGTTCTGTCTCTCGGTATCGTCAAGGGAATGACGATCACTCTTCACGCCGACGGCGCGGACGAGGCAGAGGCGATCGAGGGGCTTGCCACTCTGATCGACACCGGATTCTCCGAGTGACCGAAAGCACAAACTTTAATATCGAATGATCAGAGCGAGGCGAACTATGTCCTCGCTCGGTTTTTTATCGAAAGGAGCCGGCGCTTTGGAAAACGAACGGACGCCACGAAAAAGAGATCTCGCGGCGCTGCGCAAAAAAGCGGCGTCCCTTCCCCGCTCCCCCGGAGTCTACATCATGCGGGACGACTCGGGAAAAATCATCTACGTCGGCAAGTCGCGTTCTCTGCGCGACAGGGTCTCCTCGTATTTTCACGGAGCGCACGACGTCAAGACGGAAAAGATGGCGTCGTCCGTCGCGGATTTTTCCTTCATCACGTGCGATACGGAGATGGAGGCGTTCGCGATGGAGAACTCCCTCATCAAGCAGCATACGCCGCGCTACAATATCAAGCTCAAGGACGCAAAGTCCTATCCCTATATCAAGGTTACGGTAAAGGATGAGTATCCGCGTATCGTGATGACGCGTAAACGCGCGGCTGACGGTTCCCTGTATTTCGGCCCGTACTCGTCGACGTCGACGGTCTTCTCCGTTATTTCGTCTCTTGAAAAG
>JAFXNX010000366.1 GCA_017529175.1 Clostridia bacterium | reverse complement strand
CCGGAATTGTTTCAAGCGAAGACGTTACGAGTTTGTTTTCAAACATGATTGTAGGTAAGGAGCTGGTTGAATA
Organism: Clostridia bacterium; assembly: GCA_017529175.1. Next base: position 3,490 of record JAFXNX010000366.1, on the reverse strand, counting down.
CGTTACCGGATTTATCAATCAGATATTCGATATCGTAAACCGCTCCGGTGTTCAAATGCTGATATTCCTTGCGGGACTTCAGAGCATTTCTCCGTCCGTATACGAATCGTGCGAGATGGAAGGCGCGTCCGCGTGGGAAACGTTCTGGAAGATAACTCTTCCGATGATAAGCCCGATGATACTCGTAAACTTCGTGTATACGCTTATCGACTCGTTCACGGCTGAATCGAACGAGGTAATGAAGTTCATATCCTCTGTCTACAAAGTTCCCGCGAACGGAGGCAGAGAAGTGGCATCCGCAATGTCGTGGTTCTACTTCGTGGTCGTAATCGTTGTCGTTGCGATCCTCGGCGCGATAATCAGCAGACTGGTATTCTACCAGAGAAGAGATTAAGAAAGGAGGTACAATATGAATAACGATGCTGCAAAACCGCGTGTAAAACGCGAGAGCAAGAACAAGATCAGAGTTGATTTCGAAAGAACTCCTCTCTTAGAAAGGATAAGATCGAAATTCTTTACCGTTTACTTTCTTAAGAAAGCAACGTGGTATATCTTCAGACTCTTGCTTCTGATAGGTATTTCCTATATCATTCTGTACCCCTTTATCTCCAAGATATCGGCGTCCTTCAAGAGCCCCGCGGACTTCACGGACGCGACGGTAAGCCTTATCCCCAGAAGCCCGACGCTTGACACGTACAAGGCGATAATCACCGAAAACGGTTATTTGTCCGCCCTTGCAAACACGTTCATACTGTCGGGAAGCTGCGCGATAATCCAGACGTTTATATGCTGTATAATCGGATACGGATTCGCAAAGTTCAAGTTCAAAGGCAACAAGATAATATTTGCTCTCGTCATCTTCACGATGATAGTGCCTCACTCGACACTTGAACTTGCGCTGACGACAAAATTCCGTGACTTCGATATTCTCGGTATCTTCAACTTCCTCGGCGGAGGCGTCATAGACGGATTCGCCATAATCGAGGAACGTTCGATCAGTCTGATGAATACGTACTGGCCGCTGTGGATACTTTCCGTCACCGGTCTTGCGTTCAAGAACGGACTTTACATTTATCTGTTCCGTCAGTACTTCAAGGGCGTTCCCGATGAGCTTGAAGAATCCGCGTACGTTGACGGCTCCGGAGTTTTCAGAACGTTCTTGACGATCATCCTTCCCATGACGATACCGATGCTCGTCACGGTGTTCATGTTCGCCTTCTCGTGGCAGTGGACCGACAACTTCTATACGGACGTCTTCTTCACGGGCGCCGGTCCTACGCTGATGAAGGATATAATCGCGATACCGAAATCGATTGATACGTCGATAACCGATGCGAAACTCTACGAAAACGCGATAAGAAACACCTGCGGACTTCTCATAGTCGCACCGCTGGTCGTGATCTATCTGTTTGCGCAGAAGTTCATCATTCAGGGTATTGAACGCTCCGGTATCACGGGCTAAAGCAGAGCGCGATCTGACGGCAACACCGAAAAAACAGGCGCTGTCCGGTAACAGATTGCAATGATCGTTAGTAAACAAAAGCGGCGCACATTCAGCATCGAACTGAATGTGCGCCGTGTTTTTTCTTTCGCCGTTCAGACCCCTCGACGTACTAAGTACGCCTGACGGGGATCTGAACGACGAATCTTGCTCGCCATCTCATCGTTCTCCGGTTCGGCTTCGCGTTTTTCGCTTCGCTCAAACGCTCCTCCGAAGATGTGGTAAATGAAGAGCGCGATCTGACGGCAACACCGAAAAAACTGGCGCTGTCCGGTAACAGATTGCAATGATCGTTAGTAAACAAAAGCGGCGCACATTCAGTCTCGAATTGAATTTGCGCCGTGTTTTTATTCTTTATTCATATTCGCGATCTCTTTAAAGAATGCTCTTAAGTCTGAGTCGGGTTCTATAACGATACCGACGCGTCCTGCGCCGTCTCTCTCAAAGATCAGAAGCAGCGACTGCGGCGCCATAAACGTTACGGTGTAATAATAAAGCTCGAGTTTTCCCTCCGCTTTGACAGCGGCTCTCTTTTTGGAGTATTTTGCCGGAAGGTCCGTCGCCTTTTTGAGGCATGACAGATCGAAGGCGGCGCGGTTCGCTTTCGCCGATGAGCCGAACTGCTTTGAAATGATAAAAGTTAATTCGTCCGGCGAAAGAGCGGATACGCTCTTTTGTGTGTTTTCGTCCTTCGGGTATACAGAATAAGTATATGCCGTTATTTTTTTAATAATGAAGAAAGCGGCTCCCGACAGCAGAAGGATGCCTATCGCCTGGCAGGCGGCGCGCCACTTTACAAAGTCTTTAGTGCCGAAGAAAAACATCATCACCGCCGCGAAAAACAGAACTACGGCGGCGACTGTGTGCTTTTTATTCTGCGACTTCGGAGTATACGTCATAATACGCCCTCGCATAAAGTTGAATCTATGTTATAAAAAGCGTAAGGTCGCATCTACCGTGCGACCTCTACTGCTTTAAGCCTATTACGCTTCTTCCATTTTTATGATCTCTTTGCCGTTGTAGTAACCGCAGTTGGAACATACGCGGTGAGCAAGATTGAATTCGCCGCAGTGTGAACACTTGACCATACCGGGAGTTGCGAGTTTCCAAACGTTGCTGCGTCTCTTGTCGCGGCGGGCTTTGGAAGTTTTTCTCTTCGGAACTGCCATGTCATATCCTCCTTGTCAAAATTTGATCAAATTCCAGTCCATTATACTGAACTCTTTAATTATACAACACTTATTCAAAATTATCAAGTAGTTTTTGCAAAATTTTAAGTCTCGGGTCGATTTCTTTTTTTTCGGAGCATCCGCACGGACCGTCTGCGAGCTTTTTTCCGCATTTGGGGCAAAGTCCCGGACAGTCGTCTGAGCACAGATGATACGGCGGAAGACGCACTGCCGCTTCTTCCGCGACTGCAGCGTCAAGGCAGACGGAGGATTCGTTCACGAAGAGGACGTCGTCGTACGTCGGATCATCCTCCGCGTTCTGCGGAGCGTCGTTTTCGGATATCGTCTTTTCTATCTCAAAAGAGAGTACGCCGTCTATATCGTCAAGACATCTGTCGCATCTCGTGTGATAGGGAAGAGTGACGAGGCACGAAAGCGACATACAGTTGTTCTGATCCTTTACGGTGCCGGAAACCTTCGCCGGCTTCGTCAATTCAATATCGTCCGGCATCATATCTTCGTATCCGGAGCAGGACAGATCGAGCTCGTATTCAAAATCGAGTTTGTCCGCGCGCTTGTTCAGCACGGTCGTCAGATCTATTTTCATAAATTCCCCGGCTCCTTTTTTTGCTATCGAATAAACATTATATAGAAATATTGAAGAAAAGTCAAGATATGTGTTAAAAGATTTGATAATCCGCTGTTAGTTTACAATAGATGTGAGACTGAGAAGATATAGAAAAAGTGATTGAGACCTGATAGAATAGAATTACCCCTAACTCTCAACTAACAGGAAGGACTCAATCACTCTATGAAAGAT
>JAFXNX010000365.1 GCA_017529175.1 Clostridia bacterium | reverse complement strand
TACACGGGCGGATTCAACCTGCAGATCGCGTTTTCCACGGGCGCCGCGGCGGGTGAAGCCGCCGCACGACGATCCTTCGAATAAAAAAATCAGCCGTCCCGAAAGACGGCTGATCTTTTTTCTTTTTGCTGAATTAAACTGATTTAATAGAGCAAAACCAGTACCCTGAATTACTCTGCTGCCTGCTGCTTCATAGCGGCAAAGCACTCGCTGCAGTATACGGGTCTGTCGCTGGTCGGCTGGAAGGGAACCTTCGCTTCGCCGCCGCAGTTGGCGCATACGGTAGTGAACATCTCTCTCTGCTCACGAGCCGCGTTCTTTCTCGCGTCACGGCACGCCTTGCAGCGCTGAGGCTCATTCTGGAAGCCTTTCTCAGCGTAGAATTCCTGCTCACCTGCAGTGAATACGAAATCCTGTCCGCATTCCTTGCACTTCAGGGTCTTGTCCTCGTACATTTCCTTACCTCGCTTTAAAATATGGTATTTTTTTGCCCTCGACGGATTCCGACCGTCACCTTTGTAAACAACGCTCTGAGTTAAGCTATCCGGGCATATGATATATTCAGCCCGCGGGCTTTCGCCCGCAGACGGATTATCGGTTTTCGGAAAGGCTCCTGACCTTTGCCTTCGCGCGGTAAAGCGCGTTATAAACGGATTTTTCAGACACTCCGAACGCCACCGCCGTCTCACACGGCTTCGCCCCTTTGAGGTACGCGCTGAAAACCGCGGCCTCAAAAGACGACAGAAGATCCGAAGCGCGCTCAAAAAGATCAGCGGGATCCACGTCGCCTTCAGCGCTCTGAACGGACGCTTCCGCGATCCCTCGTCTGCCGCCCGCGCGTTTGAGTCTCATTTTTCGTGTCCGGTACTTTCTGAAAAGGGAGATCATAGCGTTCCTGACGCAGATCTTGGCGTAAAGACCGAACGTCACTCCCGGTTTTGATTCCGGATCGTACGTACGTATTGCGCGTAGAAAAGCTATCCCCGCCTCCTGTTTGAGGTCTTCTTCCGAAAAAGCGGCTCCTGCCTCCGGATCTGCAGATACGATCGACGAGCTGAACGACGATATCGCGGCGCCGATCATCCCGCCGTATTCCCGCAAGAGCGCCTCGTATGATTCGCCGTCTCCCGCCTTTGCCGCACGGACAAGATCCCCGACGTCGCTTTTTTTATCAGTTTTTTTCATACCGTTTCAGAAAACCGCTTTTTGAGGTATTAAGAAATATAACATAATTTCTAACCGTTGTCAACACTTTTTTAAAAAAAGGGGCAGAAATACGTCTTATATTCATCCCGGTTTGTGCAAATTACAGATTTTTCGTGCTTTTTTGATCTTCCAATTCAGTTTTCGAACAAATAATTGACGTTTCCGGTGAGAATTGCGTGAATACCGCGCAAAACGACGTCCGGGTTCTCGTCAAAGTTGAGACGCATCCGGTTAAGCTGATATACGGTATCCACTCTGACGGACACTTCGAGCGCCTGAACGTCTTTGTCCCTGATCGAACAACGGAATATATAACCGGTCCCGTCCCTCTCGAACGATTGGTCTGCGACGGCTCCTCGTTTCTCCAGCGAAAGGTGGCGCATCGCGGACAGATAGCTCTTTTCACGGACAGCTGCCATCAGCACGTTCTCCGACAGCGTGTCCGCGATAAGTTTGCCCGACTTTGTGATAACGTACATCTTCGCCGGGTCTGCAGTCTCCTCGTCGTCGCGGGGGAGCCCGGGGACCGGATCGCCGTTTTCGTCGACTTCGGCAACGTGGCCGGATCTCAGCAGATCGTCAAACTGTTCAAAAAAAGCGAAATAATCGGTAACACCGTCCCGTATAACGATTGAACCGATATCCGTATAACTTAAAGGATACCCTATCCTCTCCATAAGATACAGGATGAATATCTTGATTTCTTCCGGATTCTGAAGTTTCATGTTTATCTCGGACTTCCTTTTCAAAAAAGAGAATGAGAGGCGCAGGACCGCCGGTGACCGGGGTTCTGCGCCGTGTTGTCGATTTGGTTTTTTCGGGGATCTGTTTTACTCCTCATCTTCGGACGGCTTGTATTTCATATAATCTTTCATCT
>JAFXNX010000364.1 GCA_017529175.1 Clostridia bacterium | reverse complement strand
GGCAATTCGGGAAAGCTCGTCGTCGAGGGAAATTTCGGTTACGACTGGGGAGCCGTCCTCGAAGGCGACAGCTTATACTGCAACGAATATAAAAAGACGACTTACGGTTTTATGGTCTCCGACGTCGTAAGGATAGATCTTGATTCTTACGAAAAAGAAGTTCTTTTTCACAACGCGATGATGATAGGAAGGTGCGCGTCGGGCGAGATGGTCTGTCTCGACGGCTTTATGATGCCGCTGTGGAATTACGAAACGAATCCTCTTTACAAAACTTTCACCATGTCGTCGGGAGTGATAAGGTCGGAGGAGGGAACGGCGCTTGTCCGCTTTGTCGATCCCGCGACGGAAAAGACCGTATACAGCTTCAGAGACAGCGCGGCGGATGAGGAGCGCCTTGAGTTTTACCGCTCCTTCGATACAAAGGAGGTGACGTCGGAATGAGAGGAAATATCAAATTACCCTCTATGACGAAGATCTACGTCGTCACGTTTCAGCTTTCGGCGCTGATAATGCTTCCGTATATGCTCTTTGCGACCGATCTTTCGGGCGCCGGAACGTCGTCTGTCGTCTCGTTCTTATATGATCTCGGCGCGTCGGCGCTTCCGAGAGGAGAGATGCTTCTTTTGTCGACTCTTTACAGAGTGACAAGAAACGAGATCGTCCTTTATTTTGCGCTCGCTCTCATCGCGTTCGTCTTCGGGCTCGCTGCGGGAAAATGTCTTAAATCGGACAAGAGCGCGAAGATATTCAGATTCGTGTGCGCCTCGCTTATCATATGCGATCTTGCAGTCCGGCTCCTGCCTCTCAGATTCAATTCCGTTTTCGGGACGGTCCCTGCGATCGTCGGGGCGCTAATACGCCTCGCCTGCCTTGCGCTCGTCGCAAAGGACCTTATCTCAGACTTTAAAAAGACGTCTTAAGCATTGTTCAATACGATTCTTCCGCCGGGCTTTTCCGGCGGATTTTTTACTGCGGATGAAGCGGGTCCGCAGTCGAAAAATTGACAAAACATATTATATATGATATACTATGCTGATAAATTTTTTGATTTATACGGAATTAATATGCTTGATAAAATAAATTCACCGCGGGACATAAAGAATATGTCCGTCGGCGAGCTTAAAGCTCTCTGCGGTGAGATAAGAGAAAAAATAATAGATACCGTCAGCGAGAACGGAGGACACCTCGCGTCGAATCTCGGGATCGTCGAGACTGTCGTCGCGATCCACAAGGTGTTCGACACGCCGCGCGACGCCGTGATCTTCGACGTCGGCCATCAGAGCTATGCTCACAAGATGCTGACGGGAAGATATGATACTTTCGGCACTCTTCGCAAAACCGGAGGGATTTCCGGATTTACCAACGCGGACGAGTCGGAGTACGACGTTTTCACCGAGGGGCACAGCGGCACGGCGCTCTCTCAGGCGCTCGGATACGCCGCGGCGATGGACCTCGCGGGGGACGACAGATACGTCGTCGTCGTTATCGGCGACGGCTCGTTTACAAACGGCATGGTTTACGAAGCGCTGAACAACTGCAAGAGCATCGGCAGACGCCTTATCATAATCCTCAACGACAACGAAATGTCGATATCGAAAAACGTCGGCGGGCTCTCGCGCCACCTTACAAAGATACGGACGAGCAGAAAATACTTCAACGCAAAGCACAAAATTAAAAAGTTCTTCTCAAAAATACCGTGGCTCGGGCCTCATCTTATCTCCGGCGCGCGCCGCGTAAGGGACTTTTTCAAAAGGATACTTCTCTCGTATAACTTTTTCGAAGCTCTGGGCGTTGACTACATCGGCTCCGCGAACGGAAACGACGTCGGCAAGATGCTGAATATACTGAAAGAAGCAAAGACGAAGGATATGTGCACCGTAGTTCATATCCACACGACGAAGGGCAAGGGATACGCTCCCGCGGAGCGCGACCCCGCCGCCTTCCACTCGACGCCGCCTTTCAACAGAGAGGACGGCTCGCCGAAACGACCCTCAAAAGAAAGCTTTTCCTCCGTATTCGGCAATACGCTCTGCCGCCTTGCCGGGCGCGATGACAAAATATGCGCCGTCACCGCGGCAATGGAGGACGGCACCGGGCTGACAGACTTTGAAGCAAAGTTCCCTGACAGGTTTTTTGACGTGGGTATCGCCGAAGAGCACGCAGTAACGTTCGCCGCGGGCCTTTCAAAAGGCGGCGCAAGACCGGTCGTCGCTCTCTACTCCACGTTTGCGCAGCGAACGTTCGATCAGGCGTTCCACGACGCGGCGATCCAAAAGCTGCCGCTGACGCTGTGCTTCGACCGCGCGGGAATAGTTGAGGGAGACGGCATAACTCATCAGGGAATTTTCGACGTCTCCGAGTTCTCGTCGATCCCGGGAGTCAATATATACTCTCCCGATTCATACGCCGAACTTGAGGAAACGCTCGAAAAATCCGTTTTGTCAGATTCTTTTGACATAATCAGATACCCGAAAGGCGCCGAGACCGACTACGACAGGGCTTCTTTTGAAGACCGCGGCAACTGCTGCGTCGCGCAAGTCGGAACGAGCGGCGCGGATATCGCCGTCGTAACGTACGGCAGAGTCAGCGGCGCGGTGTACGAGGCGGCAAAAAGATCGGGCGCAGCGCTCAAAGTCATAAGGATTAAAAAGATAATCCCTCTTCCGGACTGCTTCTTGCGCGAGGCGTCGACCGTTCAAAAGATACTCGTTGTGGAAGAGGGTATAAAAGCGGGCGGCGTCGGAGAAAAGATCGCGTCCGCGCTCTCGGACAAAAATATCCCGGTCCGTATCCACGCGATAGAGTCCTTCGTTCCCCACGGAACGCTCGGCGATCTTCTGCGTGAGAACGGCTTCTCGACGGACGCGCTCGCGGACGAGATCGCGTCTTTTGCAAAAGAGGAGGGGGAAAAATGAACTCCGTCACAGAATACGCTCCCTGCAAGGTTAATCTGTTTTTGCGCGTAACGGGAATGCGAGCCGACGGATACCACGGCATCGAAAGCGTTATGACGACGCTCCCGCTTTGCGATGTTCTGACGGTAACGAAGACGGGAAGCGGAATTTCCTCATCGTTTATATCAAGCGGCGCCCTTCAAGCCGATCTTGAATCGCTCGCGCCTGACGACAACCTCGCCGTAAAGGCGGCAAAGCTGTTCTTTGACTTCGCAAACATCGGGTGCGGGGTCGACATCAGGATCGAAAAGAACATCCCGTCAAGGGCGGGTCTCGGCGGAGGTTCAGCCGACGCCGCGGCGGTCCTTCGTTCTCTTAATAAAATGTTTTCGCATCCTTTTACCGAAGACGGGCTGTGCTCACTCGGCAGACACCTCGGCGCCGACGTTCCGTTCTGCGTCGTCGGAGGAACGGCGCTGTGCCGCGGGACAGGAGACGAAATTACGAAAATCGACAACAAGCTGACGCTTCACGGAATAATAACGTCGGAGAAAGCGGAAAAGAAATCGACCGCCGACGCGTACAGACTGGTCGACGAGTCAATGTGTTCGTCGCGCTCCCCGGAGCACGGCGCAGTATCTATGGCGAAAGCACTCGAGGCGGGATCGTTTGAAGGAGTCTTTCGCGAAGCGTACAACGTCTTCGGCGAAGCGTGCAAATATCCGACGGAAGCAAGAGATCTTTTAAGGTCTCTCGGAGCGCCCTTCGTTCTGATGAGCGGGGCGGGTCCCTCCGTCGTCGCTCTTACGGAAAGCGAAAGCGATGCCGGGCGCTTCGGCGCGGAGCTTGAAAAGCAAGGTTATAATTCATTTATATTTTGAT
>JAFXNX010000363.1 GCA_017529175.1 Clostridia bacterium | reverse complement strand
GTTTTATGCGTACCTCCCCATATATCCGTTATCTCCGCAACGCCGAACTCGGCAAGGAAAGAGGCAAAATCAACTTCATGAACCACGCCCTTGATATACGGCATACGGATCTGGAAAGACGTGTGTCTGTGCGCACCGCAGTAAAGATAATCTATGAAGTCAGCATATTTCGGCGATATCAAGCCTTCACCGTCGAACTCCATAACGTCGAGATCGCCGTATTTCTCCACGCGATCGTAACGCCGCATCGGTCTGTCGCTGCCGTCGTCCTTTACCGTAATGTAATTCGCGCCGTGAACGGTCGTCGTCGGATTGTCTATGACGACGATCTTTTTTTCGTCCCATATCGACATATCTTTGACCCGGAAACCGTCCGTCATGATCAGTCCGTTGTAGGCGTAGAACTTGGAAAGCTGACATTTGCCGATCTTCATTCCGAGAGTGATACGCTCTTTGACCGGCTCATAAAAATCCTCACGGATAAAGGAAAGTCGAGAGTGTCTGCTCATATTCGCCGACCGTTCAAAGGCAACATAACGATAACCGCCGTTTCCGAGATCGAGAAAGATCCCCTCAGGACGGAACATGGCTTTTGCTTTCTCTATACGTTCAACGTATTTCTTCTGACCGCTTCTGCGGTCGAAGATATTTGAGAAGTCGATATATACGATAATATCCTTTAAGTCTTCCACAACGCCGTAGTCGTTAAATTTCCCGTTGTGAAGCACCGCCATCGTCTGATAAAACAAGGCGCAGTCGTCCTGCGTTTCGGGAGCAGAAAAGGCGATGCACTTACGTGTTGCTTCTTCCTTCAGATGGTATTGATAAACTCCGTCCTCATCCTTTTTGGCGTTCCGGATGATTGCACGGGCGGAGAGTTCGTAGATCTTGTATTTAGTTTTCGTGGCACTCACCTCGATTCAACGGACAGTTTAGCATATTTTTATGAATATTTCAAGATGAAACGCGAAAATCGTCATTAATGAATATTGCACCCACCTTTTTGGCGGCAGTTGCGAAAAGGAAAACGGATTTCAGACGGTTTTTATCAGAGAAACGGGGAAGAAAAGCATAAAGAATACATTTATGAATATTGCGCCCACCTTTTTCAAGAGATCAATACGTACCGAAGGTGGGTGCAATATTCATTTTTGCAAATCTTGAGCGAAAGGAGGGAAAATCATGCTCAGAATCACCCCGAAGCAGGCACGGACGGTACATCGTCTGGCGCGCGATCAGTGTTGCAACTGTACTGAAGGAAACTGTCTCTTACTCGATGACGGAGACAGCCACCCCTGCGTACAGATGATCTCTTACTACGGTATCTACTGCAAATACTTTCTTCATGCGGTATTACCGGCTGAAAGAAAACTGTACGAACAGATCATCGAACAGAACGAATTGAGACCCAAAAAGGAGGAATGAAGAAATGAAGGATTTCAAGAACAAAGTCATCATCGGTATCGACCACGGTTACGGGAATATCAAAACCGCTAACCATATTTTCAAGACCGGAGTCGCGGTGAGCGACACGGAACCCGTATTCGGGACGAACGTACTGTTTTACAACAACAGGTATTACCTTATCGGCGAGGGGCATAAGGAGTTCAGCGCGGACAAGATCACCGACGAAGAGTATTTCATTCTTACGCTCGCCGGTATCGCTATGGAGTTGAACAGCTACGGGCTGACGGAAGCGAACGTGCATATCGCGGCGGGACTGCCCTTAAAATGGGTATCGCAGCAGAAAAAAGCGTTCTCGGACTATCTTTTGAGGGTGCCGGACGTAAGATTCACGTTCAACCGTAAAAATTACCACGTTCGCATCACCGGCGTCAATATCTTCCCGCAAGGGTTTGCCGCCATTCAGGACAGGCTCTACGCCTTGAAAGGAATGACCGTTCTTTGCGATATCGGCAACGGGACGATGAACGTTCTCTTTCTGAAAGACGGAAAGCCCGATCCGCTGAAAGCGTACACCGAGAAGTTCGGCACTCAGCAGTGCGTCATCGCGGCAAAGACGGCGATTCAGGACAAGTATCACGTCAATATCGACGAGTCGCTCATCGAGGACGTGCTGAGGACGGGAACGGCGGATATTGCCGACGATTGGCTTGAGGTTATCAAAGAGACGGCGAAGGATTACGTCAAAAAGCTGTTTGCCGTTCTCAGACGGTACGACTACGAGCCGTCTCTGATGCGTCTGTACGTTGTCGGCGGG
>JAFXNX010000362.1 GCA_017529175.1 Clostridia bacterium | reverse complement strand
GATGGTCACTTTCTGTTTTTTCGGTATTCCCAGAGTATGACTGCCGCAGCAGATCCGGCGTTGAGACTTTCGCATCCCGGCGCCATCGGAATTTTAAGCGTTACGGGACAGACCGAGAGCATCTTCTTCGATATTCCGTGCCCTTCGTTCCCTATCACAACGACGTCGTCCGCCGAAAGGTCGAACGATCCGAGCGTCTCGGAATCGTCCGTAAGCGCCGCGGCAACCAATCTGCGCCCCGACGACGCGAGTTCCCACGCGGCAGTATCGACGTCTTCAACCGTCGAGATATTAACTTTGAAAACCGCTCCCATGGACGCCCTGACCGCTCTGCCTCCGAACGGGTCGGCGCAATCTATGAGTACGGCTGACTCAAATCCGAATGCCGCCGCCGTGCGAAGAATACCGCCGACGTTTCCGGGATCTCTTACGCCGTCGAGAACCAGCGCGCTCTCGCCGTCTTTAAGACCGCGGACGGCGCCGAGTATATCGCGCCTTTCCGGGATGCGGACCGCGGCGATCACTCCCTGCGGCGATTTTTCAGTCGAGATCTTTTCAAACGCGGGTCGTGACAGCGCGTAAACTCTTTCCGCAAAACGGGGATCGGAAAGATATCCCGTCGTTTTGTCGGAAAGTCTCCCGACCGATTCTTCCGAAACGAAGACCGCGGACGGCTCTCCCCGGAGGACGGCTTCCTCAAAGAGTTTTTCGCCCTCACAGAGAAACAGCCCCGTCTCTTCGCGGTATTTTTTCATCGTGAGTTTGGACGCGGAGACGACCTCCGCGTTCGAACGCGACGAGATATACCGCAGCTCGGTCCCGTTCGTTAGTGTAATACTGTTCATTATAGTATCGGGTCTCCTCTTTTTTATCCGTTACCGATACGTCGAAAAACAAAAAAACGACGAAATAAACGCAAAGGGCGTTGCGCACGCGTGCGAGCAACACCCTGTTATGCTGATTAAAGCGCCGCCTTCGCCTTGTCGACGATAGCTGCGAACGCCTCTTTATCGGAGACGGCGATCTCGGCGAGCATCTTGCGGTTGAGGTCGATGCCGGCGAGTTTGAGACCGTGCATAAGCTGTGAATAATTGATACCGCAGACTTTTGCCTGCGCGGAGATACGGGTGATCCAAAGAGATCTGAATTCTCTCTTCTTCTGCTTTCTGCCGATGTAAGCGTAGTTGCCGCTCTTCATCACGGCCTGCTTGGCCATTTTGAAGTGACGGCTCTTGGAACCCCAGTAACCTTTCGCTGCCTTGAGGACTCTATTTCTTCTCTTGCGCGTGGAGAGCGCACCTTTTACTCTTGCCATTTGTTATTTGCCTTCCTTTCTCAATCTCGATGTTGTTTTCAGTCTTTGCCGACGAGGCGCTTGTAATTTGCAGTCATTGCGGGACTGAGAATCTGGCTGCTGCGAAGATGTCTCTTCCTCTTCTGCGTTTTGTGACCGAGGTTATGTCTGTGCTCGCCGTGGAAAACCTTGACCTTACCCGTTGCGGTCACGTGTACTCTTTTGGCTGACGCCTTGTGTGTCTTGATCTTTCCCATTTTCTGTGTCCTTTCCTGAATCGGTTGAGCCGTAAAAACCGGCTGAACTCTTTTATCTTTTGTGTTTTATTCGCCTTTGGACGGTGCTATGAATATCGACATCGTGCGTCCCTCGAGTTTCGGCTTTTTTTCGACCGAACCCACCTCGGAGCACGCCTCGGCAAAACGCTCAAGCATCTCGGCGCCTATCTCGGGATGAGTTATCTCGCGTCCCTTGAATCTGAGATTTGCGCGAACCTTGTTGCCGCTTGACAGAAATTTCTTCGCAAGGGCGACCTTGGTATCAAAGTCATGCTTGTCGATCCTGCATGAAAGCCGGACTTCCTTCAATTCGACGACTTGCTGTTTCTTTCTCGCTTCTCTCTCCCTTTTGTCCTGCTCATAGCAGTACTTGCCGTAGTCCATTGCACGGCAGACGGGAGGAGCTGCCTGAGGGGCGATAAGTACGAGGTCGAGATCTCGGTCCTCCGCGTATTTTCTGGCGGACTCAAGGTCCATAATGCCGAGCTGAGTGCCGTTTTCGTCGAGCATCCGCACTTCCTTCGCCTTGATCTCATCGTTGATATGAAGTTCTTTTGCGCTGATGGTTATACACCTCCGAAAAAATAAAACATGCGGGAACAAAAAACTCCCGCACAGAAACATGCCCACACATGTGAGCAGATTATTGACCGTACGCGCCATGGCGGTACGGTGAGAACCATGCGTAGTTCTTCTTCCTTTTCCGACGGGTATTATATCATCACTGAAAGCGTTTGTCAATACCGTTTGAAAAAATTTTCGGGGCAAACAAGTTGCCCCGGT
>JAFXNX010000361.1 GCA_017529175.1 Clostridia bacterium | reverse complement strand
TTAACCATTTTACTCTGTCTTCATACGAAATATTTGAACATGAAGTCAGAAATGTAATAAGCGATATGACAACAATAAAAACGCTTTTCGTGATTTGCTTTTTCATAGAGTTCCCTCCGTATTTATTCCAGATTCAGCCTGTTCTTGATCCTGTATCTCGAGATCAGATAGAACGTCAGCGCGATCGCGCAGATCAGCACAAGTGCGAGCGCGGAAAGAATTGTTTTCCGACTCATTTTTTCGTACTCCCGTCTTTCCCGATTTCCTCGAGAAGCCGTTCGCTTTCCTCGCGGACCCACAGTTTTCCGCCGGTTCGCGCGGCGGTCTCAAAGCACTCCTTCGCACTGTCGATCTCGCCGCAGGACAGAAAGACTTTTCCACGGAAAAAGGCGGCGACGGTCGTGTTGTACGGGTCGGACGTCTGCAGGGAAAACGATTCCGCCCGTTTTATCACGTCCTGTTTTTCACCGGTTACGGCGTCGTTCAGAAACGCCGCGAGCGAGATCAGAGCACCGAGCACGTTCTTCTCCGGACTTGTCTCAACAGAACCCGCGAAGAGAGGGTATAATTCTAGGAATTCCTCCGTGCGGTTTTCCAGATATGCGGTCTTAAGGAGTACATAATAGCCTAGAAACTCTTTTTTCGTACCAATCAGTTTTTTCGCCTCTTCCCGGGCGTTTGTAAAATCGCCCGAGTCGAAAAAGGCTATGCATCTGACGACCGTCAGATCCGTCGGTGGGTTTGTGCGCTGCCGTGCGCTCAGATTGTTTTCGTATACGTAGAGGTATTTGACGGGATCGCACTCGTATCTGAGAATTTTTTTAATCAGAATACTATTGGAAATTCCCACAATAACAGCTGAAACGAACGCGACGGCGAAGATTACCGCAAATGCCCACCCCGGAACGAAACCGTATTCGACGTTCATTATGATATTGCCCTTGTGGAACAGAGCTGCAAACAAAGCGGTAAAGATAACAATCGTGAGAAAAACCCGTTTTTTCCGTTTGACCTTTTTCAGGACGAGATCGTATTCTTCTTCCATGCTTAAACCTCCGCTTGATTCTTCAATTGTCTTGACCTGTCGAAGAATTGTTTCGATTCATTCGTCTTTCTCAGCGTCAAATACCTCGGGAAGACGGTATGCCTCCGGAATGGTCGAAAGAACGACGTTCGAATATACGGTTTTCACCGATATGTATGCGACCGTATTATCGTCGAACCACATAACGTAATCGATAAACGAGTTACCGTCCTTCGAGAAAAGATTAAACCAAGTTATGGATCGTTGCTCTTCGTCAACGTATCCGGAGTGCCCAGGTTCGGGTCCGACTTTAACTTTTTTCAACCGTTCGAGTTCATTCTCGAATTCTTCCGGAGAATATCGGCACTTGATAAACAGAACATAGTCGTCCCAAAAGATTTCCTCAAAGAATACTCCCGATTCGATGATTTCAGCTTCATCGACCGATTTGGGGAAAATCGCCTTAATTATCTGAAACGCTTCAGGTTCATTTCCGATGTAATTATAAACCTCTTTAACGCTTTCTGCGTCGGTGCCCTTTATCCTAACGCATGACACGAGAAGCGTCAAGATAAACGACAACAAAAGGATCGAACAAGCGGTCTTCAAAATTTGTTTTCTCATAGATATAGCCCCCTGCTTTTTATTCCAGATTCAACCTGTTCTTTATCCTGAACCGTTAGATAAGATAGAACGTCAGCGCGATCGCGCAGATCAGCACAAGCGCGAGCGCGGAAAGAATCGTCTTCCTTTTCATCCGTTTATCCCCTTTCGGAAGCCGTCGATTCTGCGTCATCGACTCTTACGAATTTGATTTCATTATACTTCCCGTGGTACATTTCATCTTCGTCGGCCACTGTTTCTAATGTGAACCAACCGTTGTGATATGAAGGAATACCGTGAAACCACATTAAATCGTCTTCATTCTTTTCTTCATCAATTTCATAGATGTAAAACGTTCCGCCTCTACCAATTTCTATTCTGACGTCGTAGATAACGCCGTCAATCTCCGCTTCGCCTATCATTCTGAGGCCATCGTCATATTCAACGACGTCTCCGTCTTCATTCAATATTTCAGCATCAACAAACCGTTCATCTATATATACTTCAAACCATATAGACGGTTCTTCAGATACCCATTTTGACGGTGCCTGCGTATTTGGCTGTAAACTCTCAGTCAGATTGTTGTCTCCCGGAAAGAGCAGAAGCGCTTCGAGTGGGTCAAAGCAAGCGGTCAATGAAAAGCAGGAAATAACAATGACGCATAGAAACACGCATATCTTCTTCATAATGTTTTCCTTTCAATCTCAATACTGTGTTGTTGATCAGTTATGGTTTCGCCTGCGGCGAAAGTTATGATCGCGTGCTCCGCACGCGAGTTGTGATCTTCGCTTCGCGAAAAGTTGAACGCCGCGAAGCGGCTCATAACTGCGCTGAGCGCATCATAACTCATAACTTGCCCGAAGGGCGATCATAACTGATCCTGTCACTCCAGATTCAGCCTGTTCTTGATCCTGTATCTCGAGATCAGATAGAACGTCAGCGCGATCGCGAATTGATACAGAGCGTATCCCGACAGCATGATATGCATCGTCACGGTCGAGAAGTTGTCGCCTAAGAGTACGGGGAGAAATACGAGCTCGAGGACCGTTCCCGCTCCCTGCTGGATCCCGTAGAGGATGAAGAACCACATGATCGCGCCGCCGATCTTGCTCTTCATACGCTGACCGATGGAGCAGGCGCAGTAAACGTGAAGGATCGTCCTCAGAAGGTAGAACAGGGCGCAGAGGCAGACCTCGATGATGAGAAGAACGACGTCGAGTCCCTCGCCGTTTCTGAACGCGGACGCAAACCCTTTGAATATCTGATTCAGGACGATCGCAAGTTCCTGACCGAGCGACATTATAAAGACCGACGTTCCGGCGACCGCGACGAGAACGAGCATGAACAGCACGCCGCAGATCAGCTTGCAGTTGAGCAGAGCCGACGGCTCGACCGGGATCGTGTGGGTGAAATATCCCTCGTGAGTGAACATGCTTCTGAAAAATCTGAGCGACACAATCACGATGCCGAATACGATCATCGCGAAGAGCGAAGAGATATAGACCGAAATGATCATGGACTTGAGTATTTCCGTGATTTGATTGTTGGGGAAGAGCATCGTCAGTTTGCTTATCAGCGCGATGCCTATGCACGCCGAGGCGATCGGAATGAACCAGCGCAGATAAAAGAGCGCTTCGTGCTTATAAAGTTTCCTTACCATTTGTACACCTCCCTGAACAGAGCGTCGACGCTCATGTGTTCCGTCTCGCGGATCTCCTCCGCGCTTCTGTACAGGTCGATCCTGCCTTCCCTGATGAACAAAACGTCGTTAAGGATCGTCTCGACGTCGGCGATCAGGTGGGTCGAGATCACGACTGTCGAGTTCTCCACGTAATTCGCGAGGATCGTTTCAAGGATATATTCTCTCGTCGCGGGGTCGACCCCGGCGATCGGCTCGTCGAGCAGGTACAGCTTCGCCTCGCGGCTCATCGCGAGGATCAGGGATACCTTTTCGCGGTTACCCTTCGAGAGCGTTCTTATCTTCTGTTTCAGATCAAGCCCGAGCTGCGCCACCATCTCGCGGGCGGCGTCGGTGCGGAAGTCGGAGAAGAAATCGCGGGAATACTCGATAGCCCGCTCGATCGTCATCCACCCCGCGAGAAAATCGCAGTCCGGGAGGAAGGAGACGATCTTTTTCGTCTCGACGCCCGGTTTCATTCCGTCGATCAGGATCTCGCCCGACGTCGGCGTAAGAAGACCGTTCGCGAGTTTGATCAGCGTCGTTTTGCCCGATCCGTTCGGACCGAGCAG
>JAFXNX010000030.1 GCA_017529175.1 Clostridia bacterium | reverse complement strand
TTTCCGAGGAAGCGTCAAGAGCGGGCGCAGGCGCCGCGCGCTTCGTCAAGGAAGGCGCGAAGGGAGCCGCTTTCACGAAGATCACCGCGAAAGACGGCGTTCGCTACACCGTTCCGCAAAGACTTGACATAAATAATATGGACGATAAGGTAACAGTACGCTTCCGCGTCGCGGACGTTTACCGCGATATGTGCGTCGCGCTTTACTATGACGGCAAATGCGTCAAAAGAGTCCCGCGCCGCGTTATGGCACCGGGCGAGATGGAAGAGCTCGTCATAAAAAAAGAGAGCTTCGCGGAAGGGACAGCCGCGGAGATAGTTATCTGTCTGGAGGCGCGTCAATGAAAGTGCATGAGATAATATGTATAGGATGCCCGATGGGCTGTCCTCTTACGGTCACCGAAGAGGATGACGGCAATATCACGGTGAGCGGAAACACCTGTAAACGCGGCGCGTCCTACGGCGAAGAGGAGATAAAGCGCCCAACGAGGATCGTCACGTCGAGCATAAAAGTCGACGGCGGCGAGATAGCGCGCGTCTCGGTCAAGACGGAGCGCGCCGTACCAAAAGGAAAGATATTTGAAGTTATGGCGGCGATAAGAGCGGCAAGCGTTTCCGCTCCGGTCTCGATAGGTGACGTTCTGATAAAGAATACAGCTGACACCGGCGTCGACGTCATAGCTACTAAAACGGTAAACGGTAAATAATTCAATAAGGGAGAATAAAAATGAAGATCGTAAAGCTTGCGCTCAAGATAATCGCATTCGTCCTTGCGGGAGTGATCCTTATCGTCGGCGGGTATCTCGCATACGTTTTCATTTCTTATCACCGCATAGGTGACGCTGTGCTCACCGCCGAAGGGAAGGGCTCGGGAGTCGCAAGGGACGGGGAAGAGTATTCGATCCTTTCATACAACATCGGCTTCGGAGCGTACGAGAGCGACTACGGATTCTTTATGGACGGCGGCACGGAGTCGCGCGCCTGGTCCGTGGAGCGCCTTGACAAAAACCTTGAGAACATAGCGTCGATAGTCGACGGACTCGATCCTGATTTCTGCCTGCTCCAGGAAGTGGATATCGACTCGACGAGAAGCTATCACATCGACGAGAGGGAGTATTTCAAAACGCTCAAAGAGAACAAGAGCTATATATTCGCACAAAACTATGATTCGCCGTATCTGTTTTATCCGGTGCTCAAACCCCACGGTGCGTCAGAGTCCGGACTCATGACGTTCTCCGCGTTCGATATAACGGACGCGTCACGCCGCGAGCTGCCCATCGAGACGGGACTTATGAAATTTCTCGACCTTGACAGGTGTTATTCAAAGTCGACGATACCTATTGATAACGGAAAGATCCTGATCCTTTATAACTTCCATCTGTCTGCGTACACCTCTGACGGCGCGATCGCGACGCGGCAGCTTCATTTGATACTTAACGATATGGAAAAGGAATACAGAAAAGGAAACTGCTACTGTATCGCGGGCGGCGACTTCAATAAGGATATACTCGGAGATTCGTCGAAATACTTCGGCGCAGCCGACAAAGAATACACCTGGGCACAACCTATACCGGAAGGTATGTTTGACGGGTATAATATATCCGTCGTCGCGCCTCTTGACGAGGACGATCCCGTGCCGAGCTGCAGAAACGCCGACTCCGCTTATCACGAAGGTCAGTACGTTCTGACGATAGACGGATTTCTCGTCAGCGCAAACGTCGAGGTAACGTCCTCGAGAGTCATCGACACGCAGTTTGCCTATTCCGATCACAATCCCGTGGAAATGACGTTCATACTCAACTGATATTTTGGATATAATGCCAAATTTTGAAAGACCGCTTGACAGAGCGGTCTTTTATTGTGATAGAAGGTTTATCATAGCGGCGCCGTCACAGATCGCGACGTATGTATGGGCGCCAGAGCTCGTCGCGGAAAAGTGCGGCGACGTTGACGGCGACGGAGTCGTAGGTTTGAAAGATATATCGCATCTCAAAGCGTATATCGCCGGGATCGTCGACGTTTCTGAAATATCCCGCGCAAACTCGGACGTTGACAGCGACGGCGCGATCGGTCTTAAAGATATAAGCGCGCTCAAAGCGCTTATCGCCGGATGATTTCATGATCTGATATGATGAATTGTCAAGTGAAGTGCAACAAATTCTGAATAGAAGAGTTAAATAAATCGACTGGTTTATTGAACCCGAGAACTTTTTTAGGCCTGGCGTTGATCAACGCCAGGTTTTTCTCGAGCGTTTTGGGAGAGACACGTGA
>JAFXNX010000360.1 GCA_017529175.1 Clostridia bacterium | reverse complement strand
TATAATTTTGTGGCGATTTAATATGACAACGGCTGAAACCATATTGAACTATGCCGCCATGCATGGAGGGGCTTTCCAACGGAAAATCGAGTCCTATTTTTTCAAGAAACTCTTTAGGGCTCTCAAGGTCGCGTTTCGGTATCGTATTCAGCTTGAACGTTTCAAGCGACTGGGTTTTATCCTTCCTCTTTAACAGGATCACAAACCTGTGTATCCACGCGGCGGGAAGCAGCCACGGTCTTCCGTCAAGATATGATATGCCCGGATAGCGCTTCATTCTTCCGTAACCCAAAAATACTTCTTTAGAGATCATAACGATCTTGCGAATAAAGAGCGGCCCTTTGCCCTCGTTGTTGTAATTCCACATATATACGTTCATATTTTCTTTGTCGGAAAATCCGAACGCTCCGCCTTTGATGACGCGCGCGGTCAGCTCTTCTATCACATCATCGCCCGGCTCATCAAAGCTTATCGGTACTCTGACCGAAAACCACTTTTCAACAGCCGCAAAACAGACGCCGGAAAACTTTTCAATTTCAAGATATTTTATCTTTTCGTCGATCCACTCCCAGTCAAGAGAGGCGCAGTTTCGCGCAAGGACCGCAAGATCAAGAAACTGCCTGACGCCCGCTCCCGTGCTCATCAGATGCTTCATCAAATGAGCGATGAGATACAGAAAATGAAAGCTCTCGTCGAGCGAGTTCTCCGCGACATACGGCGCATAGTCATTGAAAAAACCTTTGATGCGATCAGAGGAAAACGCATGATCTTTTACGAGACGGTCGTGCAGCTCGAAATGGAGCCCGAACCCGTCAAAGCTCTTTTCGTGTTCGTCATAATAAGGAATGTAGGTAAAGCCGGCGTCCGTCATTATGCCTGCCGCTTTATCTATGCTTTCCGGTCCGACGATCATATCGCAGTCGCCCATTGTCCTGAGAGCCGGGACCGGGTAATACTTTGCGACGACGGGACCTTTGATGATGAAATACTCAACGCCCTCCCTTGAGAACGCCTCCGTTATTTCCTCTGTCTTCTTTACTCTGTTGGTATAATAATATACCGCGGCGGCATATGCCTCGTGCAAAGGTTTCGAATCTGTTATGCCGCACTGCTTGTAAACGATACCGTCCACCTGATGGATACGCGCAGTCTCTTCAAGAGACTCAAGGTCCGTATCATCGGGAAGTGACGTCGGGCGCCCGTTTATATGGTCGGACAGTATTTTGAGAATGATCGTATTATTCATCTTGATAGATTCCGGCGATTCCGAACGTTACACCGGCAAGTACTGTTTTATGACACATGTCTTTTGAGCCACCTTTTCAATCTGCCGAAGAAACGCGGTATTATTTTTAAACAACGAAGGATTTTTAATGAAACGAAGCGAAAATGATAAGGCGCGCACCACAGGCGAACGTACAACTTATAGCGAAAATCCGTGACCTTTATCGTTTTTCCGCTACGGTTTATGCAGGTTAGAACTCCGAGGACGTTCTCCTCCTTTACGAATTCGCCTTCCGTGCAGTTATCCCCGACGATCC
>JAFXNX010000359.1 GCA_017529175.1 Clostridia bacterium | reverse complement strand
ATGTTTGACGAGGCGACGAGCGCTCTCGACAACATCACGCAGAAGCAGGTCTCCGAAGCGCTTGACAGGATGAAATGCACGCGTATCGTCATCGCTCACCGTCTTTCCACGATCCATCAATGCGACCGCATCATCGTGCTCGATCACGGCAAGATCGTCGAGGACGGAACGTATGAGGAGCTGATCGCAAAGGACGGTTTCTTCGCGGAGCTTGTGGCGCGCCAGAGACTCGACAGTGAAAAAATCGAAAATACTCAAAAAAGTTGAAAAAACAACTGCCGACACGGATATTTTCGCGTATAAACAAACGAAAGACAAAAACAACAGCGGAAAAGGAGGATAAAGGTGACCAACGCACAGCTCAGCAGGCTCTTTGATTTTCAGCGCTTTGCCGGGAACGCCCGGCTGCAGAAAATCATCGACGATACTCACCGACGCGTCGAGGCGCGGGAGCTTGACGACGACGAGATCGATCAGGTCGCCGCCGCGGGCGCGCCGGATGCGGCAAAGCCCAAAAAGCCGGGGGATCTCCCGATATGACCGCCGAAGAAAAAGAACGGTTATACGCCGGATATAAAGATAAGGTACTGTCATACATACGGTCCCGGGTCTTCAACGCTTCCGACGTCGAGGACCTTTGCGAGGACGTTTTCGTAAAAGCGTTTTCCGCGGCGGATTCGTTCGATCCGTCAAAAGCGTCGGCTGGAACGTGGCTGTACTCGATCACAAGAAACACCGTGATCGACTACTGCCGGAGGTTTCATCCCACGGAAGAGATACCGGAAGATATTTCCGACGAGTGCCGGACGGAAGACGGTATTATTGAATCGGAAACGCTCGAAGAACTTGCGGCGGCGCTCGAAGATCTGCCGGCGGAGCTTACCGACGTTATCGTTTTACACTATTACGACGGTATGCCGCTCACAAGGGTCGCCGAAACGCTCGGTATCAGCTACGGCGCTGTCAAAATACGTCATAATAAAGCGCTTTCGCTTCTGCGTTTGGCGCTGAAATAAGGTTGAAATAAAAAGGAAAGGAAAGAAAAAATGGAAAACATGAATCTTACACCGGAGCTGATTTCAAAAGCGAAAACCGCAAAATCCGCGGAGGAGCTTATCAAAATCGCCGAAGGCGAAGGCGTTAAGCTCGAAGAAAAAGACGCAGAGGCGTTTTTCAACAAACTGAACCAATCCGAAGAACTCGCCGATGAAGAGCTCGATGCCGTTGCGGGCGGATGCGGTGAAAAGAAGCCCTCATACCCTAAACATGACTGGGAGTGGAGCTGCGAACACCAGCAGGATTACGGATGGGATCCCTTTTGGGCTGGCGAGTGTTTGATGTGTGTTTATGCCGGCGAGGAAGATGACGCCGCAGAAACGATCCGCTGTCATTATCCTAACAAAGTCAGATAAAAATACCCGCTCGAAAACGGAGAAAACGGTGTCCGGAATGCGGACACACATTATCCGTCGGTAAAAGCGACAGGTACAGAACAGTATGTATTACCGTATAAAAGACGACGTCGCACTGCGCTCATGGCAGCTTGTTCCCTTCGCATATTATCGCAAGGGATACGGTTACGCCGAAAAGCTCACTCCCGAAGAATTCTTCACCGCAATGCTCTGCGACGGAAAACACGATCTTGCCCTGAGCGGGCTGCTCGGCGCTCTTATCAATAAGGCGCAAAGGGGTCCGTTCCAAATAGATTATGTAAAAAGCGCTGGTTTACAGCGCTTTTCCCTGATATGATGTGGGGGTTGTTCCGAAGTTGAGTGAGAAGGTCAGCTCATCATCTATTATT
>JAFXNX010000358.1 GCA_017529175.1 Clostridia bacterium | reverse complement strand
TTTGCTTTTCAGCCGGATACCCTCATAGGCATCACCTCCTTAAATTAAAAAATCTGCCCCGATTTTTTCAAAAGTGGGGGCAGTTATTTACAATTGGATATTGAATTTTTCGGACTTTTATGCTATACTGACTTATCGAATCTTGAAGAAGGAAACGGTATGCCTCTGCAACAGTACGTTATACGTGAAATATCGGCACTGAGTATAATCGCTTCCGCCGTGGGAGAGTACGGCGCGTGGCGGTTTTCTTTTGACGCGACCGATCCGTCCAAAGAATTACTCGTCGAGGAAACGAAGCAGGACGACTGCGCGATCTATCATCAGGCGATGTGCGTCCTGTACGGAGAGAACTATCATGCCGAGCCTGACTGCGACAAGCTGAAGGATGCGCTCATATATATTGATTTCTCCGGCACCTTTGATGAAAAGGGTTATTCCCGCCCGGTCTATGCCGTCAACAAAGCGGAATGTATGCTCGGCAAGGACGGGATCACGCTCAATCTCGGACGCGGTTATGCAAAGTATCTCGCCTTCGAGCGTTCGGCGAATATGAGCCGAAACAGCGTCCTGTCTTTTGTCAGAGAAGACCTCTATGAGCCGCTGCGCGAGCGTATGATGCTCGGAATGAAGATCGGAAACTGTCAGCTCGCTAAACTCTACGCTTACAACGCGCTTTTGTACACGAGCGGCGAGAGGATCAAAGATCCGCGCCTGCTTTCAGAAAAGAAGATAATCGTCATAGATAACCCGAAAAGCGTCGTAAAGGACGCAAATATCGTCACGGTCGAGGACGACGGAAGCGACGAGCCGGTGCGTAAATATACCCGCGTGGAAAAGACCGCCGACGTGGAAGTCCTCGAATTCGACGGCGAGGGTATCATTTCAAAGGAACTTGCGTATTCACTCGATCCGTCCGGCGCGCATCACTCTTTTCAGATCCGACTGCCGTATATCAAGGGGGTGGTCCACGAAATCGACCTCCGGGGGCTGTTTTCCGAGCTCGGAGTGCCGAAAATCAAAGACATCTGGGGTGTAGAGCACGACGTCAACGACGTGCAGATGATCCTCACCAAGAGTATGTTCAAGGGCTACGGCTGGATGACCGAAAACGGGCTGACGTGGGCGGAGTATCTTGAACGCTGCCGTAAGTATGACCACGCGCTGTATATCTCCGGTTCGGACAAAGCGGAACGTGAGAGCTTTACTGAACTGAACTATCAGTTCCTCAACACGCTTGCGCTCACCGAAGAAGAATTCAGACCGGCTGACCTTCCGCTCGGTTGGGATAAATCTCCCGAAACCGATCCGCGCCACTGGCTGACGAAAACGACGGAGGTCGCCTATTACAATTTCTGCGCCGATGCCGAAGCGCGGCTTTCATACTTTCTGAAGGACCTGTCGAACGGCGAACTGAAACTAAACAACCGCCGCCGTCAGCGCGCGGAGCTGTTAAAGAAAAATCCGCTTTATCTTGAAGAGTCCGTATTTACAAAAGAACTCTCCGATAATGCAGAGAGCATTCGTAACAAATACGCCGTCGGCAAACTGCTCGTCGCGGGCGATACGCGGTATCTCTCGGACGATCTGATCCGTCTGCTTTCGTATATCGTCAAAACGTCTGTTGGCGAAGGCGAGGCGTATCTGACGCTTGCGGCGGAAGAACTGCGCGGCAATCAGGTATTCGCGCCGTCGCCGGTTTTCAAGGAACAGCCGTATTATACGCTCCTGCGCAGTCCGCATATAGCGAGGAATGAAGAAGCGTTCGTCTATCCTTTGTCGACGGTAGGCGCGATACGGAAGAAGTATCTTTCTCATTTGTATTACGTTCTTATGGTCGATTCGCGCTCTCTGATTCCGGAAAGGCTCGGCGGCGCGGATTACGACTGAGACCTTGTCAGAACG
>JAFXNX010000357.1 GCA_017529175.1 Clostridia bacterium | reverse complement strand
TTTGCTTTTCAGCCGGATACCCTCATAGGCATCACCTCCTTAAATTAAAAAATCTGCCCCGATTTTTTCAAAAGTGGGGGCAGTTATTTACAATTGGATATTGAATTTTTCGGACTTTTATGCTATACTGACTTATCGAATTTTGAAGAAGGAAACGGTATGGCTCTGCAGAAGTACGTTATACGTCAAATATCGGCACTGAGTATCATCGCTTCCGCCGTAGGAGAGTACGGCGCGTGGCGGTTTTCTTTTGACGCGACCGATCCGTCAAAAGAATTTCTCGTAGAAGAAACGAAGCAGGACGACTGCGCGATCTATCATCAGGCAATGTGCGTCCTCTACGGTGAAAACTATCAGGCGGAGTCCGACTGTGAAAAGCTGAAGGACGCGCTCATATATATCGACTTCTCAGGCACTTTCGACGAGCGCGGTTATTCTCGTCCGGTCTATGCGATAAACAAAGCGGAATGTATGCTCGGCAGAGACGGGACCATACTCAATCTCGGGCGCGGATATGCAAAATATCTCGCTTTTGAGCGTTCGGCGAATATGAGCCGCAACAGCGTTCTTTCGTTTGTCAGAGAAGATTTGTACGAGCCGCTGCGCGAGCGTATGATGCTCGGTATGAAGATCGGCAAGTGTCAGCTTGCCAAGCTCTACGCATACAACGCCCTTATGTACACAAGCGGAAGAAGGGTCAACGATCCGCACTTGCTTTCCGAAAAGAAGATCATCGTCATAGATAACCCGAAAAGCACCGTAAAGAACGCAAATATCGTCACGGTCGAGGACGACGGAAGCGACGATCCCGTCCGGAAATATACCCGCGTGGAAAAGACCGCCGATGTGGAGGTGCTCGAATTCGACGGTGAAGGCATTATTTCAAAAGAAATGGCGCGTTCTCTCGATTCCTCCGGCGCGCACCACTCTTTTCAGGTGCGGCTGCCGTATATCAAGGGGGTAGTCCACGAAATCGACCTCCGGGGGCTGTTTTCACAGCTCGGAGTGCCGAAAATCAAAGATATCTGGGGTGTAGAACACGACGTAAACGACGTGCAGATGATCCTCACCAAGAGTATGTTCAAGGGCTACGGATGGATGACCGAAAACGGGCTTTCGTGGGCAGAGTATCTTGAACGCTGCCGTAAGTATGATCACGCGCTGTATATCTCCGGTTCAGACAAAGCGGAGCGTGAAAGCGTTACAGAGCTGAACTATCAGTTCCTCAACACGCTCGCGCTTACCGAAGAAGAATTCCGACCTGCCGATCTTCCGCTCGGTTGGGATAAGTCTCCCGAAAACGATTCGCGTCACTGGCTGACGAAAACGACGGAGGTCGCCTATTACGATTACTGCGCAAACGCAGAAGCGCGGCTGTCCTACTTTCTGAAGGACCTGTCGAACGGCGAACTGAAACTAAACAATCGCCGCCGTCAGCGCGCGGGGCTGTTAAAGAAGAATCCGCTCTATCTTGAAGAGTCGATATTCACAAAAGAACTCTCCGACAACGCGGAGAGCGTAAGAAACAAATACGCCGTCGGCAAACTGCTTGTCGCGGGCGATACGCGCTATCTCTCGGACGACCTGATGAGATTGCTTTCGTATATCGTCAAAACGTCTGTCGGCGAAGGCGACGCCTGCAAAAAACTCACAGCGGAAGAACTGCGCGGCAACGAAATATATGCGCCGTCGCCGGTTTTCAAAGAACAGCCGTATTACACACTTCTGCGCAGTCCGCATATAGCGAGGAACGAAGAAGCGTTCGTTTATCCTTTAACAACGGTCGGCGCGATACGAAAGAAATATCTTTCGCACCTTTATTACGTTCTTATGGTCGATTCGCGCTCGCTCATTCCCGAACGGCTCGGCGGCGCGGATTACGACGGCGATCTTGTCAGAACGGTCGCCGATCCGCTCGTAAACGACTGCGTTAAGAAAGGTTATGATAATGGAAAGTCCTTGCCCGTGCTCAAAATACCGTCTGCGGAGCCGCTTATCGCGGACGCGAAGGACTGGAAAGCGCGCGCGGAAGCCGTGAAAAGCACGTTTTCCTCCCGCGTGGGACAGATCAGCAACACGGCGCTCCGCCTCGGCATCGTCGCCTACGACGAGAACAACGAGGATGAAAAGCGCGACGAGAGCCGTATGGATACCGAGGCGCTCGCCATTCTCACGGGACTGGAAATAGATTCGGCGAAAAGCGGCGTCAAGCCCGATCTGACCGAATACCTTTACGGCAGGAATACGAAAAAGAGCGTGTTCCTCCGGTACAAAACGATCTCCAAAGACAACCGTGACCGCAAATGGTACGAGCAGACGAAAGAAAAAGACATCGAGGATTTCATTGAGGAAGTTGATTGGGACGAGGTCAGCTCCAATATGGAGCGCCTGCCGTATTACGCGTATATGCTCGGGCAAGAAACGAAGCAATACAAGCCGAAACCGGCTGAGGATGAAAAGCTCTTTACTTTTGCCTCGGAACCGGACTGGAAAGATAATCTCGACCCGTTTTCGATGGAGCGTGTGAAAGCGGTCGTTTCGGCGTATCACGCTGCGGACGCGCGTATCCGATTTATTAAGCACCTTTCGACCGATTTCAAACGTCAGAAGGACGTGGTCCGTATCCTTTTCTCGCGCGGTCAGCTCAACACCGTGAGCGCGGAGCAGCTGTACGCTCTCTTTGACGCGGCGCCTGCCGATTCTATAAGAAAGGCGCGCAGAGCTCTGACCGAGAATAAATGGCACCTGACGCCGAAGAAGAACAGAGGGTTTGTGTGGTTCTCCATCGTACCTTCCGGCGTAAGTACCGAATATATGGACGTCTTCTGCGATTTCCGCAACGGCGGCTTCCGTCTGCTCGGGGACATCCTCTGCGATCTTGACGAACTGTATGACAATCAGGAGATCATCAGAGACATAATTAAAGATAACGATCCGCCGGAGCTGAAAGCGGCGCTTCGCGGTGCGCTTGAATCCTCCGATTACAAGGAAAGGATCATCAAGAACTGTATCGCGCTCCTTTCTCCCTCCGACAGGAACAAACAGCGGATCGATCCCGAAGAAGCGGTCAAATGCGCCATAGCGCTGGGCGAGCGGCGGTTCGAACTGGAGGTACTGCCGTATGCGGCGCTGGGGCTGGCGCTTGGACCGGCTGAGACGAAGAAACGGAGGGTATTCGGCAGATGACGAACGAATGGGCTGAATTCAAAGCGTACACCGATAAACCGCAGTACGTCTCCGTAAAAAAGAGCGACAAGACCTATATGGGGCGCTTTACCTTCGATATGATCAATGACTTCACCGGCTTTAACCGTATCTTCACGATCCTTGCGCGGGGATTTCTGTTCCACGACAAAGACGGAAGTGTTCTTCCGGGTGATCCGTA
>JAFXNX010000356.1 GCA_017529175.1 Clostridia bacterium | reverse complement strand
CGGCGCAACGTTCCCGACGGCGGGCGGTTCCAACTCCATGGTGCTCGTTTCCGATAAACTCGGCACGACAGGCTGCAACCATACATTCTCGAATCCTACGTGTGAGAACCCCTACATCTGCACAAAGTGCGGTTACGAAAAGGGATTTGCAGTAGGTCACAACTACTCAAGCGTACTTGTAACTCCTCTGTCCGCATCGACAGACGGCGTTATCAGATCCACATGTTCTTACTGCAACAATGTCGTTGAAACGACAGTTGACGCGGGATCTCAGTACATACATCATGAATTCGACGGAACGCTCACAGAAGGCGCTCTCGATCCGAACTCCGAATGGTATACATCCGGATGGAGCTATGCGTTTGTTGATTCCGATAACCAGCCCATTATGGAAAACGGCAGATCGAAACTCGCATATTCCGCTTACAACGGCGAGATGGTATTTGACTACTCCGACGTTGCTATAACCGGTATAATCCAGACAGATAGCAACGGAAACAAGACTACTCCGAACGAGCAGACTTACTTCGACACAAGAAACAACTACAGATCGTTCTCTTACAAGTATGACTTCCGTCTTGCGGGAGTTGCTCCGTCAAATCTTGCTGAACAGCACTACAGAGACGGTATCTACAACTGGTTCGGCGGCAAGAGCGCAGGTGCGGGCGGCACGTCGTACGGTCTTAACTATGCGGCAGGCTTCTTCCCGACGACTCCCGGCGCAACCACAGGTACGTTCAGGATCATGGAAGCTCGCGGTCAGGTAATAGTTGATTCCGAATCCACCCAGAAGATCCTCTCTGAATCCGCTGTAGTCGACCTCGGTACGGATTGGCACAACGTCATATTCGTATTCGACGAAGATGCTTGCGCTGCTTTCCTCTATGTTGACGGAAACTGCGTATGCGCTGCATGGGATGAAGGCATGAGCATGGAAGGTCACGATCAGGTAGCTATCATCAGAAGAATGGATGTTCCCTGTATGATCAAAGGTATGGCTATCGGTTCTACGACAGCGTTCTTCGAAGCTCCCGAAGGATACACGGTAACGTGCGACGGCCAAGTATTCGGAACGTTCGCTGAAGGCGCAACTGTAACTCTCCCCGTACCCGCTGCAGCTGAGAACACACGTTTCTTCACGTGGACCGGCGCAACTGTTACGAGAAGCGCATTCAACTCGGCTAACGAGACCGCTAACTACCGTATCTACACGATGACGATGCCTGCAGGAAACGTAACGCTCACATCTGAATTCGTAAAGGTCGGCGACGTTGACAAAGACGGCAACGTTACGATGAAAGACATCTCCTCCCTCAAGGCATTCATCGCAGGCTCCGTAACATACGATGATGCTCAGAAGGAAGCTGCTGACATGGAATTCAACGGCGCGTACAACGCAAAGGATATTTCCGCACTCAAGGCGTTCATCGCAGGTTGATCGGTCAACGGAAATAAATAACAGCTCAATTGAAACCGCCCCTTCGGGGGCGGTTTTTTTGAGCAGCCCTTTTTATAACGAGAGAGAAAATGATAATATCGTGAAATGTAAATAAAAATATTTTCTATTGAAATAAAGAGTTATATTATGATATAATTTAAGTGAAATAAAATGCGGGGGACGGGAAAATGAAAAAACTCCTATCATTGATATTGACGCTTGTAATGGTGAGCGCCGCGATCATTTGCGCAGCGCCGCGTTCCGACGCCGGCGCAACGCACGGATATCTTACCGGCGACGCAAACGATGACGACCGTGTAAATATGAAAGACGTCCTTGCCGTCAGAAGGTTTATCTCCCTTATCATCGGAGAGCGCGATATCGACGTCGTTTCTGCAGACGCAAACGATGACGATGCCATCGATATGAAAGACGTTGCCGCGATCAGGAAGATCATCGTAGGCTTGTTTGACGTTGACGGTAACAACACCGACCGCGCATACAGGATCGATAAGATCTCGATAGGCGACAGAAATATCGCAAGGTATACCGTCATTATTTCGGCAGACGCCGATCCTTGCGCAAATTTTGCGTCGAATGAGTCCAGAGGTTTGATCGAGGACGCTTGCGGGCTTTGGCTCAACAAAGCGTACGATACTTCAAACATTGAAGGATATAAGATCAAGTTCATTCACGATGAAAATGAAGAACTTGAACTCGGCTGGGATGGATTTAAGACGGTTGTCGAAGACAACGGAGACCTTTCGATCTACTTCGGACCGCGCGATCATCAAAGAGGAGCTATCTATTCAATATATCATCTTCTTGAGGAATACGTCGGATACAGATTTCTCGTTTCCGATCCGGACTTTAAAGACGAATACTCTCGCAGTAACGGAGACGTTGTTTATATCTACGAATCCGAAAACGCTGTGATCCCGGAAGGACTTAATGAGAAGATCGTTCCGCAGATCACGTACCGCGCTCTTTCGCAAAGAGGTATGTCTTCATCAAACTTCGCAAGATTTCATATCAACGATACTCAGGCGGCTCATGACGCGAATTACGGCTGGAGAGTCGGAACGCTGTATATCCACGCGCACTCGTACGCGTATCAGATGGCAGGTCCCGAGCACGCATACGACAACGACGCGTATATCAATGCAAACGATCTTCACAACAAACAGCCCTGCCTTACGGACGAGGGTAATTACGAAAAGATCATAAACTATATAAAATGGCTTATCGAAGACCGCAAGACCTGGGGAACGACGCTCGCGGACGGCACGAGAGTCGGCAACGACGTTCTCGGACATACTTATACACAAGTATCGTGTTCTCCGAACGACAACACCAACTTCTGTCAGTGTGAAAAATGCACCGCGGTCTATCGTGAAGAGGGAAGTATTGCCGGGACGGTATTCAGACTTGCAAACAGAGTTTCCGAAGAGCTTGCGCCCATCTACCCCGGACTTGAGATCTACACGATCGCGTACTGGGACGCGCGCCGTCCTCCGAAGCTTACCCGCCCGCGCGACAACATTTGCGTTTGCTATTGCATCGGCGGATGCAACAACCACTCCTACGATCATACCGAGCAGTGTGCGGCAAACGGCGGCAACCCGAGATTGAGACAACGCAACTGGGACGGCACTTCAAATAACAGCTCCAACGTCGACGACATCAAGTATTATCTGGAGTGGACGGAGCTGACCAACAACATTCAGATCTGGTACTACAGCTGTCTGTACACCTATTACCTGACTCCCGCTCCAAACCTCTTCAACGTATACAACGATATCAAGTTCCTCGCTTCCACCGGAACTAACGGCGTATACTTTGAAGGCTCGGGCAGCGCGAAGTACTGTTTCGAATATCTGCGCGGCTACCTTGCGACAAGGATGATGTGGAATCCTTATATGAGCGAGGAAGAGTACAACGATCTTATGAATGAGTTCCTGCGCCTTTACTACGGCGAAGGCTGGCAGTATATCAGACAGTATATAGATATGTCGAACCACGCGGGAGACCTCGAGGGATGCTGGACGAATAACTTCGACCGCGGATGGAACTTATATAACGAAGAGTATTTCGAAGACAATTATATCGAAATGGCAAAGCTCTTCGATCAGGCGCTCGCGCTTGCAAAGACGGACGCGCAAAAAGGCAGAGTTTCCAACTGCCGTATGCAGTGCGACTTCCTCGGACTTTCCGCAACATATGAGCGCGACTGGGTAAACGGCGACGAGGCGGCAAGGAATGCTTACAGAGACCGGTACAGGAATCTGTATGAATATGTTCTCAAAAACAAAGTGCGCATCGCAAGCCTTCCCGGCGGCGACGCGATCACGGGATGTCAAAACTTCCCGAAGAACGCAAACGATGAGAATATCATCAACACGATGGAATGGCTATGGGAAGGCTGTCTCGGACGTTGGGTCAAGAATCCGGAGACCGGAGCATACGAATAAAAAATAATAGTAAAGTCCCGAGGGCGTTTTGCCTCCGGGACTTTTAACTTTTTTCGGTTTATTTCAGCACCGCCTGTTCTTTTGCGGGGCTGTTGCGTTTTTCGATATTCGGCGCGCGGCGCTCGAGCGCGGCAAGGGATATCTCGATATCCTCCGCCGCCTCCGCCTCGTTGAAGCAACCGACGGTCACCATATCGCAGTCGCGGATCGTCGCCCACGAGAAGTTGAGCCCGACGAAAGGAGTCGTCCTTCCGGCGGCGAGTGGCTTTATCGTCATTACCGGGTGACGGGCGCCCCGGATGATCGCGGCGACAGCTTCCACTTCGACCTGCATGAGAAATCCCATGCAGTTGTATATCTGTATGTACGTTTCGACGTCGTAACCGTTCTCATCGCTGAACATCACAAGCTCCGGCATATGCGCGGAAAGCCCCGGTATCATTCCGGCGTCTCTTATCATTTTCGTGTAGTCGTCGATACGGCTTATGATACGTTTGTTTTTGTTGACGAGCTGTTCTGCGCTGTAATGGTGTATGAGGCAAATCTTTGCGCCTCTCGCGGCGCATTCTTTGACAGTTCTCTCCGCCTCGCGCCTCGCCTCCGGCGAGTCGTCCACGTTGATGACCGGAGTGTCGACCATTATCATCTCGCGTCCGAACTCATCCTCGGTCGCCTTTACCGCGCCGCATATCGTCGGATTGAGT
>JAFXNX010000355.1 GCA_017529175.1 Clostridia bacterium | reverse complement strand
TATTCGATAAGGATTACGTTCGCTCTCATTCAGACGAGCTCTGCGATGCGCGCTCAATGCTCTCTGACGACAAATCGCGCGCTCTGTTTGACGACTCCGTTATGTACCGCCTGACGGGAAAGTATAAATATCTTTTGAGAACGCAAGATGTGATCAATACGTATAAAGAGCTCTTTTCCCCGTCTTTGGAATACATAATAGACTGCGGCGCCTACCGCGGAGACAGCGCGCAAACGTTTGCCGCCGCGTTTCCGAACGTGAAGCGGATAACCGCGCTCGAGCCGGACGCGGGAAGCTTTGCAAAGCTCAAGATCGCATCGGCGAAGATAGAAAGCGAGCGCGGAGTTCGCGTTATGCCGGTATGCGCCGCGGTGTCGGACAGCTGCCGTGAAGAAACGTTTTTCGGCTCGTCCTCGCGCGGCGCGGCGATTGACGGCGCCTCACACCGCGCAAAGAAACGCACTGTAAAGTGCGTGACGATAGACTCGGTATCAGACGGCAGGTGCGATCTTATAAAGCTCGACGTTGAAGGGGAAGAAGAGAGGGCGCTTGACGGCGCTTCCGAAACCGTAAAAGAGTGCGCTCCGTCCCTTGCCGTTTCTTTATATCACAGAACGGACGATATATGGAAGCTTCCTCTTATGATAAAAGAGATGACGAAGCATTACGGAAAAGCATCGTATTATCTTCGCCGTCCGAGATGCGTTCCGTGCTGGGACCTCACGCTTTTCGCGCTAAAGGAGAATTGATGGTACTCACAAAAAGACTTGAGAGAGTTTACAAATACCTTGAGGCGGGCGACACCGTGATCGACGTCGGCTGCGACCACGCGTATCTTGCGATAAAGCTCCTCTTTGACGGAAAATATAATAACGCCGTACTGACGGACATAGCGCCTCTTCCTCTTGAAACGGCGAAAGAGAACGCGTCAGACCTCTTTCCGAAAGGAAACTTTAAGTTTTGCCTTTGCGACGGGCTGTCATGCGTGGGTAAACCGGACGGCGACTATGCCGTTGCAATATGCGGTATGGGAGGAGAGATGATCGCGGATATTCTCGGCGCCTCTCCTGACGTTGCGAAAGACGCCCGCGTGATAGTTCTTCAGCCGATGACAAAACAGAACGCGCTCCGCGAGTTTCTATGGAACAACGGATACAGTATCGTCTCCGACGACGCGGTGGAAGAATCAAAGCATATCTATACTGTCATCACGGCGAGATACAAAGGAGATACGACGGCGTATGACGATTTTGAACCCTATATCGGGAAGAGAGCGTCGAGAGTCGTATCAACAGAGGTACAGCGAGCTCTCGAGCGTTTTCACGGTCAGCACAAAGCGATCCGCCACGGCGTTTTAAAGAGCGGAGGGGACGCGTCGTTTGAGAACTCGCTCGTTTCTGCCGCCGAAAAAGAGATAAACTATATCAGGGAGATGCTGAAATGAATATATACGAATTTGTCGATAAACTGAACCACCGACAAAGTCAATGCGCGTGCTGGAGCGGAGGTCGCCAAGCTGCAGAATATCTTCGAGTATCAAGCGGCTGGAGATA
>JAFXNX010000354.1 GCA_017529175.1 Clostridia bacterium | reverse complement strand
TTCCTTTACGGTGGAAGTACGGTCATTCTTTTATTTGAATCCGGCAAAGTTGAGATAGATAAAGAATTTTTCGAGAATACGCAAAGAGGCGCGGAGACGTCCGTAGTGATGGGTGAGAAGATAGGGAACGCTTTAAATAATGAATAGATATTCACTTTCGGCGCTTATCGGGACGTTCCGCTGAATACGTTTTGCAACATTTTGATTTACAAACTAATTTTCCAAAAAATGACGGCGGGCGCTATCGCCCGCCGGTCAGTTTCAGTATTCGTATGTACGCCTTACTCTTCGGATGAAGCGACTTCCGCTTCTTCCATCGCCTTCTCGGCTTCCGCTTCGGCAAGCGCTCTGTCGTAAGCTTCAAGCACAACCTCTTCAAGCTCTGATCTGAAAGAAGCGTTGATCGGATGAACTATATCGCGATATGTTCCGTCAGCGTTCTTCTTGCTCGGCATTACAATAAAATACTTTTCACGCGCATAAATGACCTTTATGTCGTGAAGCGCGAGTTGCTCGTCGAACGTGACGGAGATAATTGCTTTCATAGGACCGTCGTCGTTGAAAAGTTTCCTCACTTTAATGTCGGTTATCTTCATAAGTTTTCCCCCTAAATTAAATGCATAATAAATATACACCAAATAGAATCAAAAAATGTATATAAATTATTAACTTTTATCATAACTGCTCATGTATTGTCAAATCGCGAATTTTGATATATAATATAATATACAAAACGCTGATTTTTTTAATAAATCGAGAACATTTATTTGACACAAAGCAAACTGTTTGAAAAATAAATTAAAAAGGAGCGGACTTATGTCTCTTCCGAATACACACGTCGGAGCTGAAAAAATAAAGACTCTCGTCGAGTCAGGTAAGAAAAAAATATTCTTTGTCGGCATAGGCGGGATCAGTATGTGTTCTCTCGCTTTTATATCGAAGCTCAGAGGACACGACGTCGCGGGCTATGACAGAACGCCATCAAATATCACGAGAGATCTCGAGTCAAAAGGGATCCCCGTTTACTATGAAAACGATGAAGCTCATATCGACGGCGCGGATCTTGTCGTTTATACCGTTGCGATACCCGAGGATACCCCGGAATACAAGGCGGCGCTCGAGCGCGGCATCCCTTGCGTATCGAGAGCTGACTATCTCGGATACCTTATGAGCGGTTATCGCGAGAGCATCGGTGTTTCCGGTATGCACGGAAAGAGCACTACGACGTCGATGCTGGAAAAGATATTCGTTGTCGCGCGCCGCGACCCGACTGTCAGCTGCGGCGCGGTCATGAACGATACCGGAAGCGCTCACCGCATCGGCTCGAACGATACGTTCATTTTCGAAGCGTGCGAATATATGGATTCCTTCCTCGACTTTTATCCCACGACCGCAATAATACTGAATATCGAGATGGATCACGTCGATTATTTCCATTCGATGGAGCAGATCGAGAGCTCTTATGCGAAATTTGCCGCTAAAACGGGAGACGCGGGATACGCGGTGGTCAACTGCTGTGACGATAACGTTATGCGGGCGATAGAGGGCTATACCGGGCATCTTGTCACGTTCGGCGTTGAGTGCGCCGACGCAGACTATTCCGCGGAGAATTTAACGTTTGACCACGGATGCGGGTCTTTCGACATCGTGTTCAAAGGAGAACTCCTTTGCAGCGTCAAACTCAAAGTTTTCGGCGGCCACAGTATATGCGACGCGCTCGCGGCTGCCGCGGCTGCTCATACCTCGGGAGTGTCCCCTGACGATATCGCGCTCGGACTTTCCTCATATGAAGGAGCGGGACGCAGAATGGAGTTCTGCGGCAAGACGAAAAGCGGCGCCGTGATATACAGCGATTACGCTCACCATCCCACGGAGATCGCGACGACCGTAAAAGCGGCGGCGGAAGTCGGCTACGACCGTGTTATCTGCGTATTTCAGCCGCATACATTTTCGAGAACAAAAGAACTCTTCGACGACTTCGCAAAGTCGCTTTCCGATAACGACTGCGCCGAGATCGTCCTGTCGAAGATCTATTCCGCAAGGGAGACGGATACGCTCGGCGTATCGTCCCAGCTTCTCGCGGAGAATATCAGAGCGACCGGCAAAAAGGCGGTTTGCTTCGAGGACTTCACCGATATCGCGACTTATCTCAAGGAAACGACAAAGGACGGAGATATGGTGCTTATCATGGGCGCGGGAGATATCACGGCGGTGATCGGACTTATTAAATAATGATGGCGGAATAAAGAAAAGAACCGGGCATATCGTCCGGTTCTTTTTACGTTCAAGAATAATTATCTTCCCTGATACGGGGGCTGCTGAGGCTGTTGCGGTCTCGGCTGCTGGG
>JAFXNX010000353.1 GCA_017529175.1 Clostridia bacterium | reverse complement strand
TTTCCGAGACCGGCGACGAGTATTTTCATTTTTTTCGGGTCCGTCTTCGTCACGTTCTTGACGAGTGCCAAAAGCTCCTCCTTAAGGACAGGGATCACGTCCTCCCACGCGCCTGATCCGTCTTTTAAAAACGGATTTGAAAGCGTGACGTAACTGCCGCGCGGTCTGCCGCTCTCCTCTTCGCCTTCCGCGTCCTCGACTGAAAGGCGCTCGACAGTCGTGCGCCCGAGAGTGCGTCTTGTGTACTTCGCGTGACAAAAGTCCTCGGGAGATATTCTCCCGCTTTCGCAGGCAAGGTCTGTGTTTACGTATTTAAGGTATCTGTCGTCCATTTCATTTATCTCCCACGGTTTTATATTATTATTTTTCTCATTTCACCGCTTATTCATAAAACGCGCGATTTGTCGGCGCCGATTATAGCTTTACCGAAAGAAAAATAGAAAAATCATCTTGATTTATTTATTATATGGTGCTATAATATTAGGGAATATAGATTAAAATACGGTATTTGTCTTTGCTGTATAAGGAGGAACACCCCTATTATGAAAAGGATTTCGGCTCTCATTCTCTGCGTTATGATGGTACTTTCCGTCATTACGTCATGCACTACGCTCGAGGAGGATGATAAGGGCGCCGTGATAGACGTATATCTTACGAATGAGATCTATGACTTTGATCCTGCGCGCGGATTCAACGACGCGTCGACCGCGAAGTTTTTGTCCCTCGTGTTTGAGGGCTTGACTCGCCTCGATGAAAACGGAGACTGGAAAGCCGCGCTTATGGACGACTACGTCATTTCTCAGGATGACGACGAAGCGTTCAAGATCCAGATCACTCTCAACCGTACGAAGTGGAGCGATTCGAGAGACGTTCAGGCAAACGATATAGTTTACGCATGGAAGAGGATACTCGATCCCGAATTCAAATGTGAAGCGGCAAACCTCCTGTTCGATCTGAAAAACGCTTATAAGATCAAGCTCGGCGACGCGTCTGTTGACGACCTCGGAGTCGCGGCTATCGAGACGTACGTTCTTGAAGTCGAATTCGAGAAGAAGACTGATCTTGACGATTTCTTCAGAAAGGCGGCAAGCCCCGCTCTCGTTCCGGTAAGAGAGGACATTGTTTCAACGAATCCGAACTGGGCGAAGAAAGCGTCGTCCCTTATCACGAACGGACCTTTCGACGTAAAAGAGTTTACCAAAGGCGAAACGCTCAGACTCGAGAGAAGCGCGTACTACTATCGCGATATGAAGGAAGACGGCGCGCTTGACGAGTACGTGATCCCCTACAGAATAATCACTCACTACGACAGAGGCGGTCTTGCAAATCAGCTCGAAGAGTTCCTCACCGGAAAGATCTTCTATCTCGGTGAGATCCCGCTTGCAAAAAGAGCGGAATTCGCGGAATACGCGAACGCGTCCGATTATCCCGCAACTCACACGTATCTGTTTAATGAAAACAACCCAGTGCTCTCGAACGCCGACGTAAGACGCGCGCTTTCGCTCGCGGTAGACAGAAACAAAATTGCAGAACTCGTAGTTTACGCCGATCCGGCGACGGGACTTGTACCTCCGATAACAAATGACGCGGACTCCGGCACAAAGTTCAGAGACGCGGGAGGAGATCTTATATCCAAGGAAGCCGATATGGCGCAGGCAAAGAGACTTGTAAACTCTGCAGGCGTTTCCGGCACGGAGCTCACGATCTCCATCAGAAACGACGAAGTTGACGAAGCGGTCGCAAATTACGTCAAAGGCGTATGGGAAGAGCTCGGATTCAAAGTTTCCGTAAAGAAGCTCAGATATTCTCTCGATCCCGACGACAGCACGATCCTCATCGACAATTACTACAACGATTACATCAACGGAAACTTCGACATTATCGCCGTTGATATGACGATGCTTTCGTCCGACGCATCCTCCGCTCTCATTCCGTTCGCGAAGAATTATTCGGGATACGGCGTGAACATGGAGCCGGAAGCGGATCCGGACGAGAACGGCGACGAAATTTATAAATATGATCAGTATACTCACGTAACGGGGTATGACAACGAGAATTACAACGCTCTGTTTGACAAGTATTATGAGACGACGGATATTTCACAGAGAACGTCGATCTTACACGAAGCGGAAAAGATGCTCATCGACGACGCGGTCGTTATGCCTCTTTACTTTGAACAGGATGCGTTTATGTTCTCCGACGTTCTCGACCATATCGGATCGAGCTATTACGGAAGAGTATTCAACAATATGAAGATGGACGATTATATGTCGTACAAAGAAGATCAGGGATCGATCATAGACAATCCCGTAAAAGACGACTGATCCATCCATTAACGAAACGCCAGGATTTCAGGTGCGGCGCAAGCTCAGCCGCACCTTTTCTGTCCCTTTAAAGAAATACGAAACAGGATAAGCAGGATAACGATTATGAGATCACTTCTTACAGATCCCGGAGAGATAAAAATATTCATACTGTATCTGCTCGACAAAATAGGATATCCTCTTGATTACCCGAGCATCGGCGCCATTATGATGCAGGATAACGTTGTGAACTTCTTTGATTTTGCCGAGTGCTTTTTCGCGCTCGTTGAAGCGGGGCATATCAAGGTGATATATCCCGACGGAGACGGACCGGCGGAGCAGACGGCGGAAGACGATCCCGACGTTGCCCCGTTCGGTGAGCTTGACGAAGAACACGACGGAGCGGACGACGAAGAGGTGCATCTGCCGAGAAAACTGTACGAGGTAAGCGAGACAGGGCATAAGGTCGCTCTGGGGCTCAAGGACAGTATTATGGAATCGGTGCGGGAGAGAAGCTATAAGAGCGCGCTCAGACACCTTTCGCTGAAGAAAAGAGGCGCAAAGATCGAAAGCAGCTACGAGCCGGACGGAGAAGGATACATCGTTAACTGTACCATATCTGACAAGGACGGGAC
The DNA here is from genome assembly GCA_017529175.1 of Clostridia bacterium. The sequence continues at coordinate 3,486 of JAFXNX010000353.1, read as the reverse complement.
CGCGCTCGATATGAAGCTCCGCGCGGACAGTAAATACCAGCTTGAACATATGCTGAAGAATTTTGAGGAACGTCCGGAAGTTATCTTCAGAGGCATCACCGCGCTTATGACCGGAGACGTGGATTTCATTATCGACTGTTGAACTCTTTTTTCAGAAAATTCATATTTTCAAACAAAAAATGTAAGACTGCTCTAAAATTATTAAAAAAATTTTAAAAATATCTTGATTTTTTTGTGAAATATGTTATACTAAAATAGATAAAGTAAAAAAGTTTTGCAAATTTATTCGCATTTTGTTTATTTGCTGTCGGATATTACCGGGAATCTATGACCAACGAAGAAGTCAATGCGCTTGTCAAAAAAATAAAATCCGGGGACGAAGTTTCCTTCGAATCGCTTGTCAGCGCATATAAGCCCCTTATTCTGTCCGTTGCGTCATCATTCTCGCACAGCGCCGCTGCGGAAGGGATCCCTGATATTTTTGCGGATCTTGACCAGGAACTGACACTGGCACTGTATAAAGCCGCATATGCTTACGATACAGAACAGGATAAATTCACGTTCGGCAGTTTTGCGAAAAAATGTCTTAACAATTCGGCGATCTCATTTCTCAGAAAAGCGAGAAGTTCGAAAAGAAGACAGGATAAAGCGGAAGTTACCCTGAAAAAGGAAAAGGCGCACGCGGTATCTTTTCTGACGCAGGAAAGCGGCGGCGCGCCGTCGATCGAGTTTGCAAAGCAGGTCCTTTCGGAAACAGAGTATACCGTTATTGAAAAGTATATCGAGGGTATGACGGTATCGGAGATCGCAAAAGAGACCGGTATGAGCGCAAAGTCGGTCAGTAACGCCGTCTTTCGCGGAAAGCGGAAGATAAAGGAACTTTTGCAAAATAAAAACAGTTGATAACGCGTAAGCGTTGATATGCCCGTATAGCTTAATGAAAGAGCGTTGATTTCAAAGGTGACGGTTTGACTCCGTCTGAGGGTATTATATTTTTTAGCTTTAAGCGAGGTACAAAAATGTTCCAGGACAAAACACTTACCTGCAAGGAATGCGGGAAAGAATTCGTATTCACAGCTGGTGAACAGGAATTCTATGCTGAAAAGGGCTTCCAGAATGAGCCTCAGAGATGCAAGGAATGCCGTGACGCACGTAAAAATGCCAGCCGTGCTCAGAGAGAGATGTTTACAACGGTATGCGCACAGTGCGGTAAAGAGGCAGTCGTTCCGTTCCAGCCCAACAGCGACAGACCTGTATATTGCAGCGAGTGCTTTGCGGCAATGAGAAACGCTCAGGAGTAAGTCGACCGTAACTGTCAGACCCTGAAATTTATTACATCTTTTGCTTCCAGAGGTATGATTTTCCATACCTCTTGGAGTGTTGTAAAGTTTGATCGGCTGTCGCAGTACGACAAAAAGCATACAAACGAACGATCCGTAGGATTTTCATCTTGTTAAGATGAAAGCTGCGGATCTTCGTTTTCTTATCTGGCGCTTGCGCATTTTTCTTGATTTAACAGCTCATTTTAACTTTTTCGAGAAATTTGTCAAATACTCTATACATTTTGATTATTATATGATATAATATATTGAATATAATTGCGTAATTACAAAAACAGACAAAAGGGTTATATTGATATATGGGATATACGCATGGCTCAAAGCGCAGACCCGACGTGACTTCAAAAGATCCGGCGGAAGAGACGACCGACGCCGTAGCGGGACGAAACGCGGTACGCGAACTTCTCAAAAGCGGCAGAAGCGTTGACAAAATATACGTCAAATCCGGAAACAGAGAAGGCTCGATCGTTGTGATTGTCGCGGAAGCGGTTGACAGAAAAATACCGGTCATCGAGGCGACGCAGGAGAAGCTTGACGCTCTGGCGGGCGGAACGTATCATCAGGGTGTCGTCGCTCTTGCGGCGCAAAAGCAGTATTCGAGCGTTGACGATATACTAAAGATCGCAGAAGACAGAAACGAGACGCCGCTTATCGTTATAGCAGACGGGATCGAAGACCCGCACAATCTCGGAGCTCTCATACGGTGCGCGGAATGCGCGGGAGCTCACGGCATCATAATACCCAAACGGCGCGCGGTCGGGCTTACGCAGACGGTTGCGAAATCGTCCGCCGGCGCTATAGAACACATGGCGATCGCCAAAGTCACCAATATCGCCGATACGATCTTAAAGCTGAAAAAAGAAGGACTTTGGATATTTGCGGCGGAAGCGGGAGGCACTCCCTATTTCGAAGTTGATTTCAAAGTACCCGCGGCAATAATCCTCGGCAGCGAGGGAGAGGGCGTGGGACGTTTGATCAAAGACAGATCGGACATGATAGTTTCTATCCCGATGTACGGAAAAGTGAACTCGCTGAACGTATCTGCCGCCGCGGCGGTCATACTTTCTCACGCATCGAGGATGCAGCACGAAATATAAATTCAAAAGGCGAAACGTAAAATAAGCTGACCATCCGCCGGTAACGGCGTATGGGTGAAAGGATGAGATATGATGGATCCGAAGAGAAACGAAGACACGGGAGAACTTGACATTCAAGCGCTTCTTGACAAGTATCTGCCGGACGACGGCGCGTCGTCGAAAGTAGACGCAAACGACAGTATTGATCCCGTTATCGATCCCGATGGATTATACTTTGTAACGGAAGATAAGGAAAAGACGGGCGAATTCGAGCTTACTTATTCCGACGACGCTAAAGCGGAAGATGCAGGAGAAGACGAATACGGCTATAACGCGTACGACGAATTCTCCGACGCGGTGGATTCGGACGGAGACGGAAAGTCGGGTCCGCAGTCCGCCGTGCAAACGGCCGATGTTCCCGCCGAAGAAAATAAACAAACTGCGGCTGACGCGATCCTGAGCCTTGAGGACGATGAATTAGTCCTTGACGAGAACATAATCTCCGAGCTTATGGCTTCGGACGACGCGCAGTTCGGCGGTATCGAAGGATTTGAAGACATCGAAGAGCTGAACGGATTCGACATCACCGGCGCCAGCACGAGAGTGGACCTTGACAAAGTAAAAGCAAGCGACTCGAAGGACGCCGAAGGTGAAGCTGAAAGCGTCGATGACGACAGCGAAGAGTTTGAGCCCGTGCCTGACGGCGAAGACGCCGACGACTTTGTTGAAAGTACCATTGACGAAATAGAATCCGAAACTACTGACGAGACCGATATGGATTTCATCGTAGCTTTCGGACTTGAAGACGAGCTCGGCAAGCACGTCGGCGCGAATAAAGCGACCAGGCTTAAAAAGAGCTATGAAAAAGAAGTCGAGCGCCGCGAGGAGATAGACAGAAAATCGGTACAAAACGAATATAAAGACGTATCACAGACAAAAGAGATAACGAAGCAGTATAAGAGAGCGTACTCCGCGTCGAAGGTCAAGATATTCCTCACGGCGATATTTGCGCTTGTCCTTCTTGTATACGAAAACCTTCCGCTCATAGGTTATCAGCTCGCGTCATTCCT
>JAFXNX010000352.1 GCA_017529175.1 Clostridia bacterium | reverse complement strand
TATACAGCGAGTCTGGGACATTCGGAGGTGCCGGAGATCTTCGCGCGGATCCTTTTGTGTCTCTTGAGGCGCTGGATGTTCTTATCCTTTTTGCTAACCATAACTTATGTCTCCTTTCTTTATTACTTACCGGCTTTTCCGGCTTTACGGCGAATGACTTCTCCGTCGTACTTGACGCCCTTACCGTGGTAGGGTTCCGGAGGTCTCTTGCCGCGAATTTCCGATGCGATCTGTCCGCATTTCTGCTTGTCAGCGCACTTAACGATAATCGTGTTGGCGTCGGGAACGTCGAACGTTACGCCGTCCGCCTCGTCGATGTTGATGGGGTGCGAGTAGCCGAGGTTAAGTACAAGAGTCTTACCCTGCTTTGCCGCTCTGTAACCTACGCCTACGATGAGGAGCTTCTTCTCGTAGCCTTTGCTGACGCCTACAACCATGTTGTTGATGAGCGTTCTCGTAAGACCGTGAAGAGATCTCATGTTAGCCTCGTCGTTCGGACGGGTCACTTTGATAGTTCCTGCGTCGATCTCAACGTTCATTTCGGGTCTGAGTGCGCGTGTAAGCGTTCCGAGAGGACCCTTGACAGTAATGACGTTGCCGTCGAGTTTTACGTCCACACCTGCAGGTACGGTAATCGGTTCTCTGCCTATTCTTGACATAATATATACCCCTTTCCCTTACCAGACAAATGCGAGAATCTCGCCGCCGACCTTTTCGCGTCTTGCTTTCTTGTCGGTCATTATGCCTTTAGAAGTTGATACGATCGCAATGCCGAGGCCGTTCATGACCTTAGGCATATTCTCATAATTGGAATACATACGAAGACCGGGCTTCGATACGCGGCGAAGACCGTGGATGACCTTCTGCTTGCCTGCTTCGTACTTAAGTGTGATCCTGATGACGCCCTGTTTGCCGTCTTCAATAATCTGGACTCCCTTGATATATCCTTCCTCGAGAAGAATGTCGGCTATCGCCTTCTTCATGTTGGAAGCGGGTACGTCAACGGAATCGTGCTTTGCGTTGTTTGCGTTTCTGATCCTTGTCAGCATATCCGCAATAACGTCTGACATCTGCATAATAAATTCCTCCTTGTCATGCAAGTAAATAGTCTTGCTGCCGCGCAGCCGCGCGGCCGCTCATCGGTGGTTAAAATCCCGTTATCGCGGGATTTTCCTTTCGATGCGGAACGTCGGGAGATCGGATTATTATCCGCTCCGACCTCTTACCAGCTCGCTTTTCTGACGCCCGGGATCTCGCCCTTGTAAGCGAGTTCGCGGAAGCAGATACGGCAAATACCGTATTTACGAAGGTAAGCGTGAGGTCTGCCGCAAATCTTGCAGCGAGTGTATTCTCTCGTGGAGAACTTCTGCTTTCTCTGCTGCTTCAAAATCATTGACTTCTTTGCCATTATCTTTCCTCTCCTTCTCTTGCGAACGGAGCGCCCATAAGTGCGAGAAGTTCGCGGGCTTCAGCGTCCGTCTGTGCTGTTGTTACGAATGCGATATCCATACCGCGGATCTTGTCGACCTTGTCGTACTCGATCTCGGGGAAGATAAGCTGCTCTTTGAGGCCGAGCGAATAGTTGCCTCTGCCGTCGAACGCGTCGGGGTTGATACCCTTGAAGTCGCTGACTCTGGGGAGTGCGAAGTTGAAGAGTCTGTCGATGAACTCGTACATTCTCTCGCCGCGAAGCGTTACCTTTACGCCGATCTTCATGCCCTGACGGAGCTTGAAGTTAGCGACGGACTTCTTCGCGTACGTTGCGATCGGTCTCTGACCGGTGATCTGCTGAAGGTCGGCGATGATGCTGTCGATAACTTTCGTGTTATCTTTCGCATCGCCCGCGCCGACGTTGATCACTACCTTGTCGATCTTGGGGATCTGCATCGGGCTCTTGTACTCGAATTTCTTCATGAGCGCAGGAGCCACTTCGTTCTTATAAAGATCTCTCAGTCTTGCCATCATTACACCTCCGCATTAGAGTGCGGCGCCGCATTTGGCGCAGACACGAGTTTTCTTGTCGCCGTCCATTTTGTAGGACGCTCTCGTAGCTTTGCCGCATTTGCTGCAGAAAAGCTGTACCTTGGAAGAATACATCGGCGCTTCGGCGTCGACGATCCCGCCTGCTTCCTGCGGAGGTCTTGCCTTGACGTGCTTCTTAACGATGTTGACGCCGGACACTATGACCTTGCCCTCTTTCGGAGCGACCTGCAGGACTTTTCCCTTTTTACCCTTATCGTCACCGGAGATAACGATTACGGTATCGTCTGTCTTAACATGTACTTTCATCAATATTACCTCCTTAAAGAACTTCGGGCGCAAGGGAGAGGATCTTCGTATATTCGTGTTCGCGGAGCTCACGTGCTACCGGACCGAAGATACGCGTTCCCTTGGGGTTTTTATCGTCGTTGATGATTACTGCTGCGTTTTCGTCGAATTTGATGTAGGAACCGTCAGCGCGGCGAATACCTTTTGCACTTCTGACTATTACAGCACGTACAACATCACCTTTTTTGACAACGCCGCCGGGCGCCGCCTTCTTGACACACGCTACGACAACATCGCCGATGTTCGCATAACGTCTGCCGGTGCCGCCGAGCACTCTGATGCACATAAGTTCTTTCGCGCCCGTATTGTCGGCAACCTTCATAAATGATTGCTGTTGAATCATAGCTATTAAATCCTCCTGTTAATTTTCCGACACGTTCTTTGGCGTGTCACTATAGAGAATGAAGTGTAAATTACTTCGCCTTTTCTATAATCTGAACGATTCTCCATCTCTTCGTCTTGGAGAGAGGTCTCGTTTCCATCACCTGGACCTTGTCGCCGATGCCGCACTCGTTCGCTTCGTCGTGAGCGTGGATCTTCGTGGTCCTCTTGATGATCTTGCCGTATGTGGGGTGCTTTACATTGTCAACG
>JAFXNX010000351.1 GCA_017529175.1 Clostridia bacterium | reverse complement strand
GACATGACGACGAGGGAATAAGCTCCTTTGATCCTGTACATAGCGCGGTTTATCGCCTCTTCAATGCTCGCAGAGCGAAGTCTCTCTTCCGTTACGATATACGATATTACTTCCGTGTCGGACGTCGTGTGGAAGATGGAACCCTTGAGCTCGAGCTCCGAGCGAAGCTCGTATGAGTTTATAAGGTTGCCGTTGTGGGCGAGCGCCATTCTTCCTTTGATATGATTGACGACTATCGGCTGCGCGTTGTTTCTGTCGGACGATCCGGTCGTGCCGTATCTGACGTGTCCTACAGCCATATTTCCCTCTCCGAGAGATTTCAGCTTTGACGGCGTGAATACGTCGTTGACAAGTCCCACGTCCTTATATGACGTGAAAACTCCGTCGTCGTTGACGACGATACCGCACGATTCCTGACCTCTGTGCTGAAGCGCGAACAGTCCGTAATATGCAAGATTTGCAACGTCGCGGCGCTCAGGCTCGAATATACCGAGGACTCCGCACTCTTCTCTGATCTCTGACATTGTACCCTCCGTTATTTTTCTTCTCCGAAGACGCGGCGCATCATTTCGTTGTACGCGTCTTCAACTCCGCCCATGTCGCGGCGGAATCTGTCCTTGTCGAGTTTCTCGTTCGTCTCGGAGTCCCAGAAGCGGCAGGTGTCGGGAGATATCTCGTCTGCGAGAACTATCGTTCCGTCGGGGAGTCTTCCGAACTCGAGCTTGAAATCAACGAGCTTTACGCCGAGGGTGAGGAAATACTCTTTCATTATCTCGTTTACCTTGAACGCCATGCGCTTGATCGTCTCTATCTCCTCAGGCGTTGCAAGTTCGAGGGCGATCGCGTGGTAAGAGTTGATAAGCGGGTCGTGGAGCTCGTCGCACTTGTAGGAGAATTCTATGGTCGGGCTCTTGAAAACGATACCCTCTTCAACTCCGTAGCGCTTTGCGAAAGAGCCGGCGGAAATGTTTCTGATTATAACTTCGAGCGGAACGATGGAGACTTTTTTGACGAGCGTGTCGCGGCTCGACAGCTCTTCGACGAAGTGAGTCCCGACGCCGTTCTTCTCAAGAATGCTCATAATGCGGTTGGACATTCTGTTGTTGATCTCGCCCTTGCCGACGATAGTGCCGCGCTTTGCTCCGTCGAGCGCCGTCGCGTCGTCCTTGTAAGATACGATGAGGTATCTCTCGTCGTCAGTCGCAAAAACCTTTTTTGCTTTTCCTTCGTAAAGCTGTTCTCTCTTTTCCATTATTATCACCTCTTGTTGAATTTTTCTTCTATTTCTCTGTTCGCGGCGAGCGCTTTTTCGCTTCCCGCCCTGCGGTGAGCATCAAGCGCTGACGCCAGACTGCCGTCCGACAGCGCAAGGATCTCTGCGGCAAGTAAAGCGGCATTGGCGCCTCCGTCTATCGCGACCGTGGCTACAGGTATGCCTGATGGCATCTGTACGGTGGACAGAAGTGCGTCAATGCCGTCGAGTGTATTCGATTTGCAGGGTATTCCTATGACCGGAAGGGTGGTATGCGCAGCTATCGCTCCCGCAAGGTGCGCCGCCATTCCGGCTGCGGCTATGATAACTCCGAATCCCGCGCTCCTTGCGCCTTCCGCGAAGCCTGACGCTTCCCCGGGCGTTCTGTGCGCCGAGTACACGTGTACCTCGTAGGGTACTCCGAGGGTATCGAGAGTCGTCGTCGCTTTTTCTATCACGGGAAGATCGCTTGCGCTCCCCATAATGATCCCGACTTTTTTCATGATCGTTCCTCCCCTAAATACGTGAACCCCAAAAATCTTACGATTTTTGAGGACCCCTAAATACGTGAACCCCAAAAATCTTACGATTTTTGAGGACCCCTGAATACGCGAACCCCAAAAATCTTACGATTTTTGAGGATCCTTGAAAACATAAAGGCGCACTTATCCCATACGGTGTAAGTGTGCCCAGACGGTCGGCTTAAAACTTCCCCTGCTCCTCCGTGGTATCCCACGCTATCCCGTCAGTCACAAGGGACCTAAAATATTACATTAATATTCTATCATAATATGAAAAGTGGTGTCAATAGCGAAAGCGATACAAAAAAGTAAACATTATCGGAACAATTATGTGGATTGTTACAACAGGGATCAGGGGTCAGAAGAAAAAACTAACCGCTGATCCCTAACCCCTGATCTCTATTTCTTACAAATATACGTAACGTAACCGTCTTCGAGTTCGATATCGACGTGAAGTTCTCCGTCTTTGACGTTCCACTCGACGTTGTAAACTCCGTCGACAAGGTTGAACGAGCCGAGGATATACTCCCAGGTCTGTGTTTCAAGCTTCTCGCCGTCAAGGGTCATATCTACCGTATAGTCCTCGTTCACCGTTATAACAAGAGCGTCGGCGTTGTAGGTGTCGGAAAGGTCCTCGCCGAGATAATCGACGATCGCGTAAGAAGTCCACGTTCCGATCGACGCCGACTCGTCATCGCTGAGAGTCTTGTAAAGCGCGGGGTCCGCCGCGGGAGTGCCTTCCTTTGCAAAGATGTATTCAAGTCCGAGACCCATCCAGTCGTCTATCATGATGACGTCGCGCCCGAGAGCGGCTTCCGTGACGTTTCCCGAGCGGAATACGATCTTGTCGCCGTCTTCCGTCCATGTGAATTCGGACGCGTCCGTCCCGGATGAGAGATAGCCGCTTCCATCGGAGAGAACGTCGAGCGTTAACTTTGCGAGTTCTTCCTCGTCGTCTATCGGGAAATCCCACGCGACGTAGCGTACGCAGACGTAATGCCCCACCGCGTCCGATACGATTACCTTTTCGGCCTCTGTTTCCTGCGGGTCGCCGCTTTCGCCGCATGATGCGAGAAATACGAGCATGACAAGCGAGAGCATCAAAGATACGATCTTTTTCATAATTTACCGCCTTTTATATTTTAAGTAACCGTTTCGCGTTTTCGCCGAGTATCAGTTTTTTCTCATCATCCGAAAGGGGAAGCGACGAGACGTCGGCAAGAGAAGTCGCTTCGTCACCCCACGGACTGTCCGTGCCGAAGAGAACGTGATCCGCTCCGACGGCGCGAACTATGGAAACAAAATCCTCCTGCCCGAGCATTTGAAGCTCCTTTTCCGTATACCTGCCGTCCGTCGGCGTAAGAGCGCCGAGCGAAAACGACGTGTCAATATAAACTCCGGTGTCCGCATAACACTGTGCGACCTCGTCCCAACAGCGCCAGCCTCCCATGTGCGCGAGAACGAGAGTTACACCACTCGAGAGCGAGAGCGCCCGCTTTATCATCTTCGGCGAACAGTGGACGACTCCGGGAAAGCCGATATCGAGCCCCGCGTGAGTCACGACGATAAGTCCCGCATCGGCGCACGCGTTAAGTACCCTTATAAATTTGTCGTCGTCGATGTCGACGCCCTGATAGACGGGGTGGATCTTTACCCCCCTCAGTCCGAGCGACGCTATATGCCGCGCCTCGCCCTCGATATCGTCGGCTTCCGGATGAAGACAGCCGAAATGTATCAGACGGTCTGAGCAGAGCGACGCGGATATTTCGTTTATATGGGTGACTTTTTCGGGGTTCGTCGCCACGGGAAGGACAACGGAAAGGTCAATTCCGGCATTCTTCATCGATCTTTCGAGCGCCGTGTTCGTTCCGTCCGTGAAATTCACCGTTCCGGACGCCGCGCGCAGCTTCTCGACTGCCGCCGCGGCGATCTTGTCCGGGAACGTGTGAGTGTGAAAATCTATTACCATGTTTTTCTCCGCAATAATATATCGCTTATATTATACGTGAACGCGCATATTAAGTCAAGAAAAAAGCCGAAAGCGATACGCTGCTTTCGGCTTATATGAGTTTTCAAACAATAACTACGGCAGGTCTATTTCAAAATCGAAGTCTTCGTAGTATTCGTCGGGGTCGCCGTAATAACCGTAATCGCGGTATGTGTACCACGAATCCGGATGGCTTTTCAGCTCATCCACGACGTCATCGGGAAGCTTCGCCATCTTTTCCTTGTTCTCGCTCACCGCGTAGTACTCGTTTTGATACTCAAATACTATGACGTCCCTTATATCGAAAATGTCAAGCTCGGGAGTCGTTATATAAAGCTGCATAACGGCGATCCCGCGCATATATATATGATCTTTGAGTCCCGCATCGTTTATATTTTCAAGAGAGAGGATCTCTTTTGAAATAGTCTCGGGAAGAATGATAAACTCCGCGCGGTCGGCGTGCGGGTTGCTGCAGTCTTCGATCGCAACGCACGAGAGGTCGGGCTCGGTCAGAAGACGCGAGTATTTCTCATAGTTTTCCTCCGTGCAGTAGAAGCTGTCAGCGTACCATATTATGTCGAGATCGGCGTCGTATTCGGCGACGGTACCGTACTGTTCCGCAAGAAGGACCGGAACGTCGGTATCCGTGACGCGGTATTCGTCGCGGAAAGTGAAGTCGAAGCGGAAATATCTCGTTTCGTAGAATCCGTAGGGAGCGACTCTCACGTAAGTCTTATCCTTGAAAATGATATCGCGGTCGGCATAGTTGTCGTTCCCCTCGCTCCTGACTCTGACCTTTTCCCCGAGGAACATCTGATGTTCCTTCGCGCGGTCGAGCGCGAGACAGGACGAAAAGCACAAGAGCGACGCCGCTGCGAGAACGACTGCAAGTATTCTTTTAAATATCTTCATCTTTCGCTCCTCCTTATTCAAGATTCAGCTTTTTCTTCATCATCAGCCGGGTCACGATGAAGTATACCGCGGAGAGAACAAGCTCAACGAGGATCGACACGGCGAAGACCAGATGCGTCGCCGTCCTCGGGTTATCGGTGATGAATCTGCCGATATCACGAAACATATTTGTCGTGACGCCGGTCGTAATGAATACCGTTCCGACTATCTGCTTTGCGACGTAGACTCCGAAATAGATGCCTACCGCCGGGAGTATCTTGTGCTTCTTCGCGGTCTGACCGATGGAGATGCACATATAGGTCAGAAGGTGCATTGACGCCGCGGCAACGAGCGCGAGCACTACGGCTTCAATAACGTAAAGCCAGATCTGTCCTCCGATGACGTACTCGGCTTTTCCGAAGAGGAAGAACGCCGCCTTCGTGACCTCGACGAGAACGTCGCCCGCCGTCGCGATACAGAACGCAACGCCCGCGCAAACCAACGCTATCAGATCAAAGATAAGCGATACGATCAGCTTCGAGACGATGTGCGCTTGGGTCGTCACGGGAAGAGTGAGGGACAGATATCCTTCCGACGTGAACAGATTTTTGTAAAAACGCACGATGCTGAGAATGAACGTGATAAGGAACGACGCAAACGTCGCTATCGAGAATATCACTATCGCGGAAACGTTGAATATATCATACGTCACGCTGTCTGTTTCAAAGAACGAAAGTATGCGGTAGAGCGCCGCTATCCCGAGGAGCACGATCTCTATCGGGAGCATAACCTTCGCGAACGACATAAAATCGTATTTAATAAGCTTCTTTACCATCTGAATACCTCCCTGAACAGCGCGTCAACGCTCTTGCCGTTCTCTTCTCTTATCTCGTCGACCGACTTCTGAAGGAGTATCTCTCCGTTCTGAATGAAAATGACGTCGTCGAGCACCTGCTCGATGTCGGAAATGAGGTGAGTCGAGAGAAGTACGGACGCCTCCGGGTCGTAATTGTTGATTATCGTCGAGATTATGTAATCTCTTGTCGCGGGGTCGACTCCCGCTATCGGCTCGTCGAGGATATACAGCTTTGCGGCGCGGCTCATAACGAGTATGAGGCATACCTTTTCCTTGTTGCCTTTCGACAGAGTCTTGAGCTTTGCCTTGCGGTCTATGCCGAGACCTTCGAGCATTTTGTACGCCGCCTCTTCTCTGAAATCGGCGTAAAAGTCTTTGAACTGCTCAACGATTTGTTCCACTCTCATCCAGGAGTTGAGATAATTTGTGTCGGGAAGATAGGATATAATCTTCTTCGTTTCGATCCCGGGCTCGTTCCCGAGGATCGCGATCTTTCCCGACGTCGGTGTGAGCAGACCGTTTATCAGCTTGATAAGCGTCGTTTTTCCGGAGCCGTTCGGTCCGAGAAGACCGTATATTTTTCCGCTCTCGATCGTTAGGTTGACTCCACGAAGCGCGACTATCGAGCCGTAGACCTTTGTGAGCCCTTCGCAGTTAATCAGTACGCTCATATCTTCCATTCCTCCACATACTTTTTGGTTTCCCCGGGCGACATTCCGAGGCGCGCCATATCGTCAAAGTATGACGCTGTCTTTTCATTTATAAGTTTTTCGACGTCTGACGCCGCTTGCGACGTATCTTCCGAGACGAACCATCCCGAGCCGCGTACGGAATATATCACTCCGCGGCGTTCCAGCTCTTCAAAGGATTTCTGGACCGTGTTCGGGTTGACCCCCGCCGCGAGCGCCGCTTCGCGCACCGACATGAGCCGCGCGCCGGGAGCGAACTCGCCCGCCGCTATTCCCGCGGAGAGCTTCTCGCATATCTGCGGACATATCGGACGCGATTTGTCAAGATTCCACTCCATTTCGTTCCTCCGTTTCTGATTGTACTACTGTACTATCGAGATAATACAATATTTTTTCCGTTTTGTCAATACCTTTTTTGAAAAAATTTTCCGCCGTTGACAAAAGAGAGGTGCGGCTATATAATAAGATGAAGATTTATCCGGGAGAGTGGATCATGGTAAACATAGGAAACAGTTGGGACAAAATGCTCGAGGGAGAGTTTGACAAGGAATATTACAAAAAACTCCGCGGAATGCTGGCGCGCGAGTACCGCGAGTATACGGTATATCCCGATATGTATGATATTTTCAACGCTCTGAAATATACCCCTTACGAAAACGTGAGGGCGGTAATTCTCGGTCAGGATCCCTACCACGGACCGGGGCAGGCGCACGGGCTCTGCTTTTCCGTAAAGCGCGGCGTTCCATCCCCCCCTTCTTTGCAGAATATATTTAAAGAGCTTCACGACGACCTCGGATGCCCCATCCCTTCCCACGGCGAGCTGACCTCCTGGGCAAGGCAGGGAGTTCTCCTTCTCAACACGGTGCTGACCGTGCGGCAGGGACGGCCGAACAGTCACCGTCCGCTCGGCTGGAAGATATTCACCGACCGGGTGATCGAACTGCTTGACGCAGCGCCTCAGCCGATAGTATTTCTTCTCTGGGGCGGAAACGCAAAAGCGAAAAGGTCGCTTCTTGCCAACCCAGACCACCTCGTACTCACCGCCGCGCACCCGAGTCCCCTCTCCGCTTACAACGGCTTCTTCGGCTGCCGCCACTTCTCAAAAGCAAACGACTTTCTCGCTTCCCGCGGCGCCGAGCCGATAGACTGGAAGATAGAATAGAACAGGATAATACGAGGGAGCTTTTTGAAAAAAGCTCCCTCGTGCTCCCTCAAAAATTTTTTTGGAAAATTTTTGAGGCAAACAGTGATATAGTACACGAAAAAATGTAAATAACATATCCGCGGAGTATTCCGCGGATCCTTTAAAGTTTTCTGAAAGGGGTACGGGGAGAACTCTTTGCAAAGAGTTCTCCCCGTGTAATTTATCTGCATATAAGCTTTTCTCCGTCGTAGTCGACGGTGACTGTAGATTCAGGAGCGATCTCGCCCGCGATGATCTTTCGAGCGATCAGGGTTTCGATCTTGCTCTGCATGAAACGCTTGAGCGGGCGCGCGCCGTAGACCGGATCGTACGCCGACTCTACGATATAATTCTTTGCGTTGTCCGTCAGCGTCAGCGAGATCTGTTTTGCTTCGAGCCGCTCCTTGAGTTCGTCCGCGATAAGGTCGACGATTTTTACGACGTTTTCCTTCGTCAGCGGTTTGTAGAACACTATCTCGTCAAGACGGTTGAGAAATTCCGGCTTGAAGGAGCGGCGGAGCAGGTCTTCGACGGACGCTCTTGCGTCGTCCTTGATCTCACCGTTCTCGTCAATACCGTCGAGAAGGTAAGTCGAGCCGAGGTTTGAGGTAAGGATTATGACCGTATTCTTGAAATCGACCGTCCTGCCCTGAGAGTCGGTGATCCTGCCGTCGTCAAGTATCTGCAAAAATACGTTGAATACATCCGGATG
>JAFXNX010000350.1 GCA_017529175.1 Clostridia bacterium | reverse complement strand
TTATTCTGTTCTTATATTATAATATATAGATAGTAATATTATAAATATTTCAATTACGGAGAAACAAGTAATGGATACGTTGACTCTGAGCGGAATCCTTTTCGCAAAAATGATAAAGGGCGGCGCAGATAACCTTTCCGATAATAAAGATATTGTAAACGAACTAAACGTATTTCCGATACCTGACGGCGATACCGGCGACAATATGTATATGACGATCGACTCGGGATTCTGCGCGGTATCAAACGTTCCGGAGTCGTCGACACTTGACGAAATATCTTCCGGCGCGGCGAAAGGTATGCTTCTCGGTGCGAGAGGAAACAGCGGTGTTATCCTTTCGAGGATCTTTGCAGGGATCGCAAAAGGATTTCTCGGAGCCGAGTCAGCCGACGTCAATCTTTTCGGCAAGGCGCTTATGTGCGGAGTCGACGAGGCTTACGGCGCCGTATCCGTTCCCGTTGAAGGAACTATCCTCACGGTATACAAGGACGCCGTCGAGTACGCAAACTCAAAGATTACAGACGGCAAAACTCTTGAAGAATATTTTGACGATTTTACAGATGAACTCCGCCGTTCTCTTGACAGAACGCCGAGCCTTCTCGCGGTACTTCGTGAAGCGGGAGTCGTCGACAGCGGCGGCGCGGGATTCGTCTATATAGCCGAAGGAATGAAACGGGCGCTCGACGGAGACGTCACCGAGCGCGCCGCCGAATCGCGCGAGACGCCGAAAGCGTCAAGACCGGACCTCTCTTTGTTCAATGAAAACAGTGAGCTGAAATACGGATACTGCACGGAGTTTCTTCTTCAGCTTCTTAATTCAAAGACGGATACCTCACGCTTCGATATAGACGCGTTGTCGACATACCTTAACAGCGTGGGCGACTCGGTCGTATGTTTCCTCGAAGGAACGGTGGTAAAGGTACACGTACACACGCTGGTCCCGGGCGATGTGCTCAATCACTGCCAGCAGTACGGCGAGTATCTCACTCTTAAGATCGAGAATATGACGCTTCAGCACAACGAGACAGTTATCAGAAACAGATTCGAAGCGCCGAAAAAGAAGCCGCACAAAAAGTATGCGATCGTCAGCGTGGCGTCGGGCGAAGGGATAAAGAATACTTTCACGTCTCTCGGCACGGACGCCGTCGTTGACGGAAGTCAGTCGATGAATCCGTCGACAGAGGATTTCATCAAAGCGTTCAAGACGATCGACGCCGAGGTGATATTAGTATTTCCGAACAACAGCAATATCGTAATGACCGCGAAACAGGCAGCCGCGCTCTACGATAAGGCGGACGTCAGAGTGATCCCGAGTAAAACTATAGGCGAGGGTTACTCCGCGATATCCATGCTCGACGTTTCCTCCGGCGACACCGACGCTATTATCGCTGACGCAATGGAAGCGATAGAGGGAGTAGTTACCGGTCTTGTTTCTAAAGCGGTCAGAGATACGGAAAAAGACGGAGTCAGCGTAAAGTGCGGTCACTACATCGGATTTGTCGGGGACACGATATATACCGACGAGCCTGTAAGACACGACGCCGCGTCCGTCCTTGCCGAAAAGCTTGAAGCGGGGAAATATGACATTGTGCTTCTGATCTGCGGCGCGGACGTCGGAGCCGATGAATCGCAGGTACTGTATAAAGAGCTTTCCGCGCTTTATCCGAAAACCGAGTTTATTATGATCGACGGCGGTCAGCCCGT
>JAFXNX010000349.1 GCA_017529175.1 Clostridia bacterium | reverse complement strand
GCCGGTATGAGAAAGATGCTGATAGATAACTTCAATCTGATTATCAATATCAAATATACCGCCGTCATACTCAA
The DNA here is from genome assembly GCA_017529175.1 of Clostridia bacterium. The sequence goes on along the minus strand of JAFXNX010000349.1, from coordinate 10,685 downwards.
TAACGAGAACAAAGTCGTTTGCTTCGGGCTCTGTATGCCGTCTCTTGCAAAAGCGGTACAGAAGTCGGGAGGACATCTGACGCCCGGCGCCCTGATAAGAATTCTCAAAGCTATCAAAAAGCCGGAGATAATCGACCTCGCTCTCGTCGGAGTCGATCCGGAATACGAGAACCGCGGCATAAGCACGGCAATCTCCGCGGGTCTTATGAGAATGCTCGGCGAGGACGGTATACTGTATGCGGAGACCAACCTCAATCTCGAGGACAACTACAGCATACAGAATCAGTGGAAGAGATTCAAAGCGGTGCGCCATAAACGCCGCCGCTCATACGTTAAAAAGATCGCTGAGTAATAACGAACGGAGCGACGATATGATAAAGATCATTGTTGACTGCCTCGGTGGAGATCACAGCCCCGCCGCAAATATAGACGGCGCGATAAACGCCCTTAAAAAATATGACGATTTGTACGTAGTATTTACGGGCGACGCTCATACGATCAACGCACAGCTCAAGCAGCGTATGTTTACGAGCGACAGAGTGGAAGTCGTACACGCGCCGGAGGAAATAACCGGAGAGGACAAACCGACTGACGCTATCAGACTGAAGCGCGAAAGCTCTATGATCAAGGGCATAAAAATGCTAAGAGAAGACGAGACGATAAATGCCATGGTGTCGACCGGCGCGACCGGCGCGCTCGTTGCCGCCGCAACCCTCAGGATAGGGCGCATCGAGAACGTCAGACGTCCCGCTTTCTGCCCGATTCTGCCGACTATGAGCGGCGGGATCGTCGGAGTTTGTGACAGCGGCGCGAACGTGACGGTAAACCCCGATATGCTCTTGCAGTTTGCGATTATGGGCTCTGAGTATTTGAAAGGCGCTTTCGGCGTCGAGAATCCGAGAGTCGCGATGCTGAACGTCGGTGTTGAGACCGAGAAAGGGGACGACCTCAGAAAAGCCGCTTATCCGATGCTCTCCGAATGTAAATATATCAATTTCGTGGGCAATATGGAGAGCCGCGACCTGCTTTCCGGAAAGTACGATCTCATTGTATGCGACGGCTTTTCAGGCAACGTGCTCATCAAATCCACAGAGGGCGCGTGCCTTGAGATGCTGAAAATGTTGAAGCGCGATATTTACTCAAGCTTTAAGTACAAGATCGGCGCCGCGTTCATGAAAAAGATGTTCATGAAGGAAAAGGAATTCATGAACTATCACAATTACGGAGGCAGCGTTCTGCTCGGAAGTGAGAAGATAGTCGTCAAAGGACACGGCAGTTCAAACGCGACTTCGGTCGAAAAGTGTATAGAGCAGGCTTACCGTATGCAGCAAAGCGGTCTGAACGGCAACATAAGAGATACTCTTTCAAAGATATACGGTTGAATAATATAAATATATAATGTAGATATACGAAAGGAAAACTAATATGTTTGAAGAAGTAAAAGTGCTTCTCGCAAAACAGCTACGCTGTGACGAGAGCAAGATCACGCTCGACTCGAGCATCAAAGGAGACCTCGGAGCTGATTCGCTCGATATTTTGCAGCTTCTGATGACTCTTGAAGAGGAAAAAGGAATAACGATACCGGATGAAGCCCTCGCGACATTTGATAAAGTTTCGGATATCGTGAATTATCTTGACGAACACAAATAATAAGATCCCGGGGCGTATTTGAAAAAAATTGCGCCCCGATCATTTTTTTGCAACCTTTTCTTCAAAAATCTGTCTTTTATTATAGAATAAGAGACGCGAACGCGCACGCGTTTGTGTTTCTTGCGACATAAACGATATTACAGAGGTGAAATCATGAAACACATCAGTTTAATTGTTTTTATTGCGCTTATCGCATCGCTTGCGCTTCTTGCGTCATGCGGAAAAGATCCGGGTACGACAAACAAGAGCGCGGATGAATACGACGGCGGGGAGGAGTTCAACGCTTTTGCGGGAGTCGTCGTATCGTCGGGGGAAACGAAAATAGAAAAGAACGACAATTACGACATAGCCGAGATCGCAGTCAACGTCGGAGACGTTGTTAAAGCGGGCGACGTTCTGTTCATATACGATACGCAAAAAGCGACGCTTGACCTTGAGCGATCAAAGCTCGAACTCGAGCAGCTCGGTATGAACCTTGAAAGTCTTAAAGAAGCAAAGGATCTGCTTGAGGCTGAGAAGAACAGAGCTCCGCAGGATCAGGCGCTTAGGTATTCTCTTGAGATACAGGAAAAAGAAGCGGAGATCCTTGAAGCGGAATACAACATCAAATCAAAGACCGTGCAGATCGAGAATCTTGAGGCAACTCTTGAGAACAAGGAGTACGTATCTCCCGTTGACGGTACCGTAAGCTCGATCAACAACGGAGAAGCGAGCGAATACGGCGAGCCGAAGCCGTTTATGGTCATCAAAGAGACGGGTGCGCTGCGCGTTCAGGGATACGTGAACGAGATGAATATGTCCGATATCAATCTCGGCGACGCGGTAACTGTCAAGTCTCGAATGGATGAGCGCACATGGAGCGGCGTCGTCTCGAAAATAGACCTTGAAAAGCCCGAACAGAGCGGAGAGAACGAGTTTTATCTTTATGACTCTTACGCCGCGGGTATCTCTGCCGACACTTCAAGTAAATATCCTTTCTATGTTGAGCTTGACGATACCGACGGACTTATCATCGGTCAGCACGTCTATATTATGACGGAAGGCGTTCCCGGCGGGCCCGTTTCGGATGACGTGTACGATATCGGAGAAATCGACGGCTTTGCCTTTGATACGGATAAGATCGCGGGATAACGCCGGAGGTACGATATGCTTCTTGAAATGAAAAATATCTGCAAGGATTATCCGATGGGAAAGTCGACGGTAAGGATACTGAACGACGTTACCCTTAACGTGTCCGACGGTGAATATATTGCGATAATGGGACCGTCCGGAAGCGGAAAGACGACCCTTATGAACCTTATAGGCTGCCTTGACGTTCCGACGTCGGGCGACTATTCTCTCGACGGCGTTGACGTAACGTCGTGCGCCTCAAATGAACTTGCAGTCATAAGAAATGAAAAAATAGGTTTTGTATTTCAGACTTTCAATCTTCTTCCGAAGCTGACAGCTCTTGACAACGCGGCGCTTCCTCTGCTTTACAGAGGCGTTAAAAAATCCGAAAGACGGGAAATGGCGCGCGAAGCCCTGAAGACTGTCGGACTTGAAGACAGAACAGAATACAGACCGGATCAGCTGTCGGGCGGGCAGTGTCAGCGAGTCGCGATCGCGAGAGCTATCGTCGGCAAGCCGAGAGTCCTGCTTGCGGACGAGCCGACGGGAGCGCTCGACTCCGTAAGCGGCGAGCAGGTAATGGAGCTTTTCGGCAAACTCAATTCCGCCGGAAGCACGATCATTATGATCACTCACGATGAAAAGATAGCGCGACGCGCCTCAAAGATTTTTTATATCAAAGACGGCGTTCTGACGGGAGGCGGAGAAGATGAGTAAAGTATTAAAACGAACTGTCATTATCTGCGTCAGCGTTCTTCTCGCGCTCTGCGTTGTATTCGGCGTACTGATACTTGTAAAGAATTTGCGAAAGAAGCCGGTGAAAGTATATGCGGTCGGCGAGCTGGGAGGATACGGCTTCTACGGCGGCATGAACGAAGCGTACGGAGAGGTAAAGCTCGACAAGATGCAAAAGGTAGTCCTCTCCGAAACACAGACCGTCAAGGAGATACTCGTAAAAGAAGGCGACGTCGTTAAGGTCGGGGACCCGGTGCTGACTTATGACTCGTCGCTCGGAGAACTTGACGTGAAGAAAGCCGGGATCAACGTTCAAAGACTGCAACTTGAACTTGCTGATAAAGAAGCGGAGCTGCAGAGCTACAACACGGCTCTTATCAGCGAAAATATCGAAGCGGATATAGAACGGCTTGAAGCGGAGCTTGAGGCAGAGGAAAACAGAATATCGGGGATCAAGCCGGAATATCCGCCCCTCCCCATAGGTGACGGGACGGAGGATGATCCTTTATACATTGAATACGACGGCGACTTCGACATTTACGAGCTCACGGACGAAATCGCGCCGGAAGAAGAAAGATACATAGTTTTCGTGAGCGTGGAAGGCGGCGAATACTTCGATTACAGAGGATTAAGGTTTTCCGCGGACGAGAGCGGCTCGGTCAAGATCGGTTTCTTTGACGCCGCACCTCTTGACGGCGAGTTTCCCGACATTGACGACAGACGCGATGAGATCACGGCAAAGATAGAGAAGCTTTACGAACTGCTTTCAAATTCGTACAGTACGTCGGAACTGATCAGACTTAAAGCGGAAGCGTCAATCAGTATAAAGGACCTTGAGATCAGGATAAAGGTCGCAGAACTTGATTATCAGAAGAAACTTGACGAGATCGGCGACGGTACGGTCTACAGCAAGGTCGACGGTACTGTCGTCAAAGTGAACTCCGAGGGCGACGAGTATTCATCTCTTGTCGATATTTCAGGCGGCGGCGGATATTATATAACGTGTCCGGTCAGCGAATTCGACCTTGAGGATATTAATATCGGCGATACCGTCAGCGTGACCTCATGGTATTCAGACACTGTCTGTGAAGGAGAGATCGTCTCGCTCGATACAAACAACGTCTGCAATAACGACAATTATTATGACGGAAACTCCAATATTTCCTGGTACCCTGTAAAAGTCTTCGTCAGCGCAGAGAATACGCTTGAGGAAAACGATTACGTCAGCGTCTCGTTCCAAACGGGCTCGTATAACGACGAGCTGATGCTTCAGAATATGTTTATCCGCTTTGAAGACGGAAAGCCCTACGTTTACGCGATGTCAAAGACAGGTATGCTCGAACGGCGTTTCATCGTGACCGGCGTTGATATGTACGGCGAGTACACAGAGATAAAAGACGGACTTGACGAGAGCGATTATATCGCGTTTCCGTACGGCGCGGACGTTACGGAAGGCGCTGAGACAGTGAAAACGGACGTCGACGATCTGTACGGCGATGACTACGGAATATATTATTAAGGAGGCGATTTGAAAATGGAAAGTTTATCGCTTGCCTTTCAAGGCGTATGGGGACATAAGCTGCGCTCATTTCTGACGATGCTCGGCGTTATAATCGGCATCGCGTCTATCATCACGATCGTATCGACGATCAACGGAACTAACAAACAAATTAAAGACAATCTTGTCGGCGCGGGTACGAACGTTGTGAACATAAGTCTTGAAGTCGATTCGAGACCGGCGGATTTCAGCTACGACGAGATACCGAGAGGCGTAAAGTCAGTCGGAGACGCGGAGCTTGAGTATATCCTCGGTATTGACGGCGTCGATTCCGCGTCTGCGTACAGATACCGTGAATATGCGTCAAACGTATATTATAAAAACACCTCGTTTACCGGTTCCGTTTACGGTATTGATAAGAATTATTTCGACACCTGCAGTATGTACGTCTCGAGCGGAAGAAATATTACAGACGCGGATCGCAAAGGCAGGGTCAAAGTCGCGATAGTGGACCGGAAAACGGCGTCAGGGCTTTTCACGGGAGACGAAGTGATCGGAAGCATTATCGAGATATCGGGCGAGCCTTACCGCGTGATCGGGATCTGCGCCGATTCCGTATCGAAAGAGCCGAAGATCGAAAGCGTCAAGGATTATTACACTTACGTCGGAAGCAACAGCGGCGCCGTATACATACCGGTTGAGACCTGGGATATAGTATATAAGTTTGACGAGCCGAAAAACGTTTGCGTAAAAGCCGCGGGAACCGATGAAATGACTGACGTCGGAAGCTCTGTCGCCGCTTTTCTCAACGAAAATATGATAAGCGGAGACGATTATAAATACAAGGCGGAAGATTTACTTGAGCGAGCCGCGTCGCTGCAGAAACTGTCGGAGTCGACAAACTCGCAGCTTATATGGATCGCGGCGATCTCTCTTCTCGTCGGCGGTATAGGCGTCATGAATATAATGCTCGTTTCCGTTACCGAAAGAACGAGAGAGATAGGGCTCAAACTTGCGATCGGAGCTAAAAAACGCCGTATCAGAGTTCAGTTCCTGACCGAAGCCGCGGCGCTTACTTCCATCGGCGGCGCGATCGGCGTCGGCGTCGGAATCGGACTTGCGTATATGCTCTCTTATATTATGGGAACGGCGGTCGCGATCAGTATTCCCGCGTGTATCGTCGCGGTAGTATTTTCGATCTTCATAGGCGTCGTGTTCGGACTTGCGCCGGCGGTAAAAGCGTCGAGACTGAATCCCATAGAAGCGCTGAGATATGAATAAAAAAACGGGAAGCGGTCGTTTTGATCGCTTCCTTTTTATATGTTTTTATTTTGAAAGTCTTTCTTTGAGGGACTCGAGTTCCTCCCACAGTTCGCCCGGAACTCTGTCGCCTATCTGTTCGTAGAATTCCTTGATGTGCTCCGTATCCTCGAGCCACGCTTCCTTGTCTACCGTCAGAAGGTCTTTTACCGTATCGAGCGATATATCAAGTCCTTCTATGTTGATGTCCTCGGGCTTCGGGACGTATCCTATCGGAGTTTCAAGCGCGTCCACGCGTCCTTCGCATCTGTCGATTATCCACATAACGACTCTCATGTTATCGCCGTATCCGGGCCATAAGAAGTTGCCGTCCTCATCCGTTCTGAACCAGTTTACATGGAATATCTTCGGAGGATGCGGGATCAGTTTTCCCATCTCGAGCCAGTGCGCGAAATAGTCGCCCATATTGTATCCGACGAACGGTCTCATAGCCATCGGATCGCGTCTGACGACTCCGAGCGTGCCGGATGCGGCGGCTGTCGTTTCCGACGCCATGATGGAACCGACGAACGTTCCGTTCTGCCAGTTCTTCGATTCGTATACGAGAGGCGCTGTCTTTGCGCGTCTGCCGCCGAAGATGATCGCGCTGACGGGAACACCCGCGGGATCGTTGAACTTGTCTGATAAGCACGGACAGTTGGTAGCTTTTGCGGTGAAGCGCGAGTTGGGATGAGCGCCGGACGTGCCTATCTTGTCGTTTTTATCGTATTTTGTGTAGTCCCAGACCTCGCCTCTCCAGTTGAGCGCGTTCTTCGGGGGATCGTTGTCAAGTCCTTCCCACCAAACGGTATTGTTGTCAAGGTCATGGCAGACGTTTGTAAATATCGCGTCCTTCATGCAGGTGTGGAGCGCGTTGGGGTTCGAGTGTTCGTTTGTACCGGGCGCGACGCCGAAGAATCCGTTTTCGGGATTTACCGCCCAAAGTCTTCCGTCCTTGCCGATACGCAGCCATGCGATGTCGTCGCCGACGCACCACGCTTTGTATCCGCCCTTGCGGTAAACTTCCGGCGGTATGAGCATTGCAAGATTAGTCTTTCCGCATGCAGACGGGAACGCCGCGGTGACGTATTTGATCTCTCCCTCGGGGTTTTCTATACCGAGGATAAGCATATGCTCAGCCATCCATTTTTCGCGTCTTCCGAGATATGACGCGATCCTGAGAGCAAAGCATTTTTTACCGAGAAGCACGTTTCCGCCGTAACCCGAGTTGATCGACCAGATCGTGTCGTCCTGCGGAAAGTGACAGATGTATCTGTTGTTCTCGTCAAGCGTTGCTTTCGAGTGGAGCCCTTTGATGAAATCTCCGTTCTCGCCTATTGCGTCGAGCACGTTGACGCCGACTCTCGTCATTATGAGCATATTGAGAACTACGTAGATCGAGTCTGTGAGTTCTATTCCGTACTTTGCAAAATCGCTTCCGACGACGCTCATCGAGTAGGGAATAACGTACATCGTTCTTCCCGCCATTGAGCCGCAAAACAGCTTTGAGAGCCTCTCGTAACATTCGCGCGGCTCTATCCAGTTGTTGATGTTGCCCGCGTCTTCCTTCGTTTCGGTGCATATAAATGTTCTGCCTTCAACGCGCGCGACGTCGTTTACCGCCGTGCGGTGCAGATAGCATCCTGGAAGCAAGTCTTCGTTCAGCTTGATCAGCTCACCAGACTCGCAGGCTTCACGGCGAAGTGATTCCGCCTGCGCCTCCGTACCGTCTATCCATACGATACGGTCGGGCTTTGTCATCGACGCCATTTCATTTATCCAGTTGAGTATTTTTACGTTATCGGTCATATTATCATCTCCAAAACCAAAAATTCCGAACATTATACATCATACTACAAGTTTCGCCCGTTTCAATGGTCAATTCCGATAATTCAAGAAAAATTAACATTCAATATTATTGTACGGTGTGAGTCAGAAATTGAATTGTAAAAAAACTGTTAACAAAAGAACATTTGTTTGCTTTTTGCGCCTCCGTATAGTATACTGTTAACGAAGAGGAAGGAGAGGTGGCAATATGAAACCGCTTAACGATAAGGAAAAAAGAATGCTCGATTATATCACGGATAAGGTCAGATCGGACGGATTTTCGCCGACTGTCCGCGATATAAAAGACGCGCTGAATATAAAGAGCACGGCGACTGTCCACTCGTATCTGACCAGACTTCGCGACAAGGGATACATCCAGATGCAGCAGGGAAAGAGCAGAACTCTTATGCCGAGCGAAGGGATCGCGGGTCCGCTGACTCGTCAGGTCCCGATCATAGGCGGCGTCACGGCGGGCAAACCCGTATTTGCAGTCGAAAACTTTGACGGATACGTCGACTTTACCGAAGGCAAGTACGGTAAGGACGAACTGTTCGCTCTTCGCGTGACAGGTGACAGTATGATAGAGGCGGGCATCCTTGACGGAGACATCGTCATCGTCCGTCATCAGAGCGTCGCGGAGAACGGCGAGATCATCGTCGCTCTTATCGACGACAGCGCGACAGTAAAGACTTTTTACCGTGAAAACGGTCATTTCAGACTTCAGCCGGAGAACAGAACGATGGATCCGATAATCGTGGATTCGCTCTCCGTTCTCGGAAAGGTCGTTGCGAGCATACGCTACTACCGCTGATCCGTGCCTTTTTTGAAACGGATCTTTCAGAACACCGCGCCCGTCATCCGAACAGGATAACGGGCGCGGCGCTTATTTCGTCAATTTTTTCGCTTTTTGCAATTTATATTAATCAGGGAGCTTTTTCATCCGTAAAATTAGCGAATAATAATACTATAAAATTATAAATAAGTCTTGATTAGTATAGCATATTGATATATAATATAACAAATAATAAAAAGACCGTTTATCATATATCCGGCAGTCAGCTCTCGCTTTACGAAACAACAATTAATTATTTATCATATAAATCAGATTCGAAAGAGGGTAAAGAAATGTACAAGAAAACCGAATGTGTGGCAATGCTCCTCGCAGGCGGTCAGGGCAGCAGATTGTATGCGCTGACCGAAAAGACGGCAAAACCTGCCGTTGCCTTCGGCGGAAAATACAGGATAATCGACTTTCCCATGTCGAACTGTGTCAATTCCGGTATATATACCGTCGGAGTTCTTACCCAGTACCAGCCTCTCGTTTTGAATGAATATATCGGAAAGGGCGGGCCGTGGGACCTCGACCGTGTGAGCAGCGGCGTAACGGTCCTTCCTCCGTATCAGGCAAAGGAAGGCGCCGACTGGTACAAGGGGACTGCAAACGCGATCTATCAGAATCTCGATTTCATAAAGAGATACGATCCGGAATACGTTCTCGTTCTCTCCGGCGACCATATATACAAAATGGATTACAGCCAGATGCTCGACGCTCATAAGAAGACAGGAGCTGATGCGACGATAGCGGTGCTTGAAGTACCAATAGAGGAAGCGAGCAGATTCGGTATCATGAATACGGACGACGATCTTCGTATCGTTGAATTCGAAGAAAAACCCGCTCATCCGAAGAGCACGAAAGCGTCTATGGGTATTTACGTATTCTCTCGGGAGATACTTGAGAAGTACCTGACCGAAGACGAGAAGAACGAGAAATCGTCGAACGACTTCGGCAAGGACGTGATCCCTGCGATGCTGAACGACGGCTTGAAGCTTTACGCGTATCCGTTCAAAGGATACTGGAAAGACGTTGGAACGATCGACAGTCTCTGGGAAGCGAATATGGATCTTCTCGGAAGCGACCCCGTCTTCAGTCTTCGCGACAGAGATTTCAGGATCTTTTCGAGAAACGAGGCAAGACCTCCCCACAGAATGGGAGAGAACGCGAGAGTCATCAACTCTCTTGTCACCGAAGGATGCGACATCGAAGGCGTCGTTCAGAATTCCGTTCTTTCGAGCGGAGTCAAGGTTGAGAAGGGCGCGTTCATCAAAGACTCGGTCATTATGTCCGACGTCGTAGTCGGAGAAGGAAGCACGATTAATTACAGTATAATCGACAGCGGAGTCAAGATCGGCAGGAACTGCGTTATCGGCAAAACGAAGAGCGACAGCACAAAAGTCGCGGTAGTCGCCGGGGGCGTTGACCTCGAGGAAGGCGTCGTCATACCGGACGGCGCTATGGCGGATAAAACCTATATTGACAATATGCCGAAAGGAGGCGATAAATAATGTCTGCTGCTGGTATCATTTTTTCAAACGTACACGACGATAATATGCCGGAGCTTACGAGCGCGAGGACGATAGCGTCCGTTCCGTTCGGATGCAGATACAGATTCATCGACTTCACTCTTTCGAATATGGTCAATTCGAATATCTACAACATCAACGTTATAACAAACAACAACTACCTGTCCCTTATGGATCATATAGGATCGGGTAAGGACTGGGACCT
>JAFXNX010000348.1 GCA_017529175.1 Clostridia bacterium | reverse complement strand
GGTACACGGCTATACCGGAACGTATAAGGGAACGAAAGTGAGCGTAATGGCGAGCGGTATGGGAATGCCGTCGATCGGTATATACTCGTACGAGCTCTACAACTTTTTCGGAGTAGACAATATCATAAGAATAGGTTCTGCCGGCGCAATACAGGAAAACATAAAGGTCAGGGACATCGTCATCGGACAGGGCGCATGCACGAATTCAAATTTCGTATCTCAGTACGGTCTTCCGGGAAGCTTCGCTCCGATCGCGGACTATAAGCTTATGAAGCTCGCGATAGACTCTTGCGAGCATCTCGGGGCAAGATATCACGTCGGCAACATCCTCTCTTCGGATACGTTTTATTCGGACGACGCTCAGGCGAGTACAAAATGGATGAAGATGGGGGTAATGGCGATCGAGATGGAAGCGGCGGGACTTTATATGAACGCCGCGAGAGCAGGTCGCCGCGCGCTGGCTATCTGCACGATCTCAGACCATATCCTCACTCACGAGGTGACGAGCGCAGAGGAAAGACAGAGCTCGTTCACGCAGATGATGGAGGTAGCGCTCGAAGTCGCTTGCGAAGCGGAAAAACTTTGATAATTTGAGGTGCACATGAGCAGAGTATTTCTTGTGATACTTGACAGCCTGGGATGCGGAGAATTGCCAGACGCCGCGCTTTTCGGCGACGCCGGATCGCACACCCTTAAACATATATCGGGAAGTCCGCGTTTCAGATGTGAAAATATGAGAAGATACGGACTTGCGAACATCGACGGGCAGGAGTATCTTTCCCCGATCGAAAAGCCGGAAGGCGCATACGCAAGACTTGCCGAGCGTTCAATGGGAAAGGATACGACAATAGGACACTGGGAGATCGCCGGTATCGTATCGGAAAAACCTCTTCCGACGTTCCCGGACGGCTTTCCGAAGGAACTTCTTGACGAGTTTTCAAGACGTTGCGGCGGAGTCGGCGTGATCTGCAACAAACCGTACTCCGGGACGGAAGTCATCAAGGATTACGGAGCGGAGCATGTTGCAACGAAAAAACTGATAGTGTATACTTCGGCCGACAGCGTTTTTCAGATAGCCGCTCACGAAGAGCTTTATCCGCCGGAAACGCTCTATAAATTCTGCAGGATCGCGCGCGAACTGCTAAAGGGCGATCTCGGTGTGGGAAGAGTCATCGCGCGTCCGTTCGTCGGAGACGCGGAGCGCGGCTTCAAGAGAACGTCCAACAGACACGATTTTTCGCTTGAGCCTTACGGAAAGACTATGCTCGACGCGATAAAGGACGCCGGCCGCGACGTTATCGCCGTCGGCAAGATCACAGATATATTCGCGGGACGCGGAGTTACGAAGAGCTTGTTCACTCACGGCAATACCGAAGGTATGGCTGTGACGAAGAAACTGCTTGAGGAAGATTTTAACGGCCTTTGCTTTACGAATCTCGTTGATTTCGATATGCTCTACGGACACCGAAACGATATCGACGGCTACGCCGCCGCTTTCGCTGAATTTGACGGATGGCTGCCGACGTTCGTGTCGGGTATGCGGGACGACGACGTGCTCTTTATAACCGCGGATCACGGATGCGATCCCGGAGACGTCAGCACGGATCACACGAGGGAGTACGTTCCGCTTGTGGTAATCGGAAAGAAGTTAAGGCCGGTTAATCTCGGGACGAGAAAGTCGTTTTCCGATATAGCCTCGACGATCTGTGATATCCTCGGCGTCGAATTTGCCGCTTGCGGCGAGAGCTTTTATTCAAAGATCATTTGAGAGAGCGTGGAAACAGATATGACCGTATCAAATAAAGAAGAATCCGTTTACCTGGTAAACAAGGCGACAGACGCCATGATGAAGGCGTACGCACCGTATTCCGGATATTTCGTCGGGGCGGCGCTCAGATGTAAAAACGGAAAAATATATACCGGGTGCAATATTGAAAACAGCACGTATACCCCAACGAACTGCGCCGAGCGCACGGCGTTTTTCAAAGCGGTGAGCGAAGGCGAGAGGGAGTTCTCCGAGATCGCGATAGTCGGAGGGCGCTCGGGAAATATCAAGGGCTTTGCCTCACCCTGCGGAGTATGCCGCCAGGTGATCAGCGAATTTTGCGACGCGGAGGAGTTCAAAGTTTTGCTGTTCGACGGAAACGAGATCAACGAGTACCGCCTTAAGGAACTGCTCCCGCTCAGCTTCGGACCGTCTGACTTGAATAAGTGAAGAGTTCGCCGTCGGTTTTAAGGATCGTATCTCTTATAATTTCCGCGGCGTCGGTGTTGTTTTCCGTTTCGTGTTCGGGCACGCGCGATATCAAAGATACCGCTGTTACATCAGAGCACGCGGAGAATAACGGTGCGTTCCATATCGCATACGTCAACGACGCGCCGGAGTTATCCGGCAGAGCGGACGAGGAAGCGTCGCGCGACGTCATGGCGTTTGCCGAAGAGAACGGATACCGCTTTTCCGAGTTTTTTACGGTCGGTGACGATGACAAATCGAGAGAAAACGCTCTGTCCCTTGCAGTAAAGTACGGAGCGGACGTTGTGGTCTGTTCGGGAGAGATGATGGGAAGCGTTGTCACGTCGATCCAGTTGAAGTATCCCGATACGATGTTTCTTGCGGTAGGGACTCTTATGCCGAAGGAGGAGCTCGGACAGATATTGTTTGAGAACACTCACTTCGTCGTCTTCAAGGATGCGGACGTCGGATGGGCGGCGGGATACGCCGTTATAAACGAAGGCTTCACTCATCCCGCGTTTTTCGCGCTCGCCGCGATATCGAACTCGATCGAGTGCTTCGGCGGCTTTGTCCATGGTTTGTCGTATGCGGCAAAGGAAAAGGGAAAAGACGTATTGAACGTCGTTTGCAGGATCAGCGACGGAGGCGTTTTCGAGCTTCCGGACGACGATGAAATGTCTGACGTCGACGCGGCGTCGGAACTCTATGAAAACGGCGTCGACGTTATCGCGCCTTACGGCGCGGCGGTATACGGCGTATGTGACGCCGCGAAGAGGACCTCAGGACGCGTTCTCCCCGTTTACTGCAGTTACGGAGTTTTTACGGATGAGATGACGCCTTACCCCGACCGCGATTTCGGTGCCGCGTCAGTCGCGGCGCTCAAACGTCTTATATCAAACGGCGGAACATGGTCGGTCAGAGATGCGGGGACGTCATCGCGCGTCGGTCTTGCCGAGGGCGCGATCAAACTCGTAGCAGACAATAATATCGAAGATTATACGAAAGCGCTTTGCCGCCTCGCGCTGAAAGGTGAAATTACGGTGCGCGAGTACGGGAGCTTTTCGGATATTAAAGCGGATAACATTAGTATTGAATATATAGGTCCGGTCAACGGCAGGAGGGTAAAATGAGAGTTCTTGACATAATACATAAGAAAAAACGCGGCGAAGAGCTGACGCGTGACGAGATAAAGTTCCTTATCGACGGATTTACGCGCGGGGACGTTCCGGACTATCAGATGTCCGCGTTCGCCATGGCGGTATGTTTTACCGGAATGACTGACGACGAGGTGTCTTACCTCACAGACGCCATGATGCGTTCGGGAGATACGCTCGATCTGTCAATGCTCGGCGACGCGACTGTCGACAAGCACAGTACAGGCGGAGTGGGAGACAAGACGTCCCTTATCGTAGCGCCGACCGTTGCCTGCCTCGGCGGCGTCGTTGCAAAAATGTCCGGCAGAGGGCTCGGACATACCGGAGGCACTATAGATAAGCTCGAATCGATCGAAGGATTTATGACGACGGTGCCGTCTGACAAATTCATTTCTCAGGCGAAGAGCGTCGGTGTAGTTATCGCGGGGCAGAGCGCAAATCTCGCTCCCGCCGACAAAAAGCTGTATGCGCTTCGCGACGTAACGGCAACGGTGGATTCGATACCTCTCATTGCCTCAAGCATAATGAGCAAAAAACTCGCCGCCGGCTCAAAATCGATCGTTCTTGACGTCAAAGTCGGAAGCGGAGCTTTTATGAAAGATCTTGACGAAGCGGAGCGCCTTGCAAGAACTATGGTTTCGATAGGCAAAGCCTGCGGCAGACGCTGCACGGCGCTTCTCACTAATATGGACGTACCCCTCGGCAACGCCGTCGGAAATTCACTTGAGGTCATTGAAGCCGCAAGAGTTCTCAAGGGAGAAGTGAAGGGAGACCTTCGTGAAGTCTGCGTTGCCCTCGCATCAAATATGGCGGCTATGGTCAACAATACGGACGTCGAGTCGGCAAGAGGCGACGTCGAGCGCGTCATCGACTCGGGCGAGGCGTTCGAAAAGATGAAGGAGTGGGTAGCGGCGCAAGGAGGAAACAGCGCGTATCTCGACGATTTTTCGCTCTTCCCGAAAGCGCCTTGCGTATATGAGGTCGAATCAGACTTCGACGGCTTCATATCGAAAATGGATACCGAAAAGATCGGAGACGCTTCCTCTATCCTCGGAGCCGGCAGACTCAAAGCGGGCGACGCGATAGATTACAGCGCGGGAATAGAAATATTTGCAAAGAGCGGGGACCGTGTAAAACGCGGCGACGTTATTGCAAAGCTCTATACGTCAGACAGTTCGCTTATAGGATCGGCGGAGAAGACGCTGCTCGGGGCGTATTCAAAATCGGACGTTAAACCGGATCCCGAAAAACTGATTTATAAAACAGTAAAATAATAAAATTTATATAAGGAAAAAACTATGAGAACAATCAAAAAGATCACATGCCTCATCATCACACTCGTCATGATCGCAACGGCAGTTCCGTTCATGGCGCGCAAGACTGAAGCCGCCGCGACTTATAAAGCGCACGGTATCGACATCTCCGCTTGGCAGAAAGGTTGCAATTGGGATCAGATCAAAGCATCCGGTATCGACTTCGTCATCCTCAGGATCGGCGCGGGCGGAAAAGACAAGTGCTTTGAAGACTTCTACGCACAGGCGAAAGCCAGAGACATAAACCTCGGCGTATATATCTATACATACGCAACAGACGTTGCCGGCGCGACAAGGGAAGCGAACAACGTTCTGACGTGGCTCAACGGGCGCAAGCTCGAATATCCGGTTTACTACGATATCGAGGATTCAAACTATCAGGGCGGACTTACCACCGCTCTTCGAACGCAGATGTGTGAGGCGTTCTGCGACACGATCATGGCCGGCGGCTATATGGCGGGAATATACAGCGGAAAAAGCTGGTACAACACAAAGCTGAATACTGCCGTCCTTCGCCAGAAATATGAGATATGGATGGCGCTTTGGCATAACCATCAGGAAGGCAGCTATGACCACAGCTCCGAGTGCAGAATGTGGCAGTACGGCTCGAAGGGACCTCAGCCGGGCGTCTCGGATACGAGCTGCGATATGGACGTCTGCTATTTCGACTATCCGACGTACGTAAAACAGCACGGACTCAATCAGTATCCGGCAAATACGCTGAATACCGACGACTTCGTGTTTGACAGCTCCGACTACAATCAACTTCTTGCGGATACTCACAATGCCTCAATGGCTCTGACGGACGGAGGACTTGCGATCACCGCAACGGCTGTCAGCGACCCGTTCGTACATCTTGAGAACATATCGAAGAACGCCGACAATTACAAGTATTTCATGTTCAGAGCGAAGACGAATTACGTGAGCGAGAATCCTCAAAGGATATCGTTCTATCTTGCGGCGGGGGCGACTCCCGGCGCCACTGAGGCGTGTAAGACGACGATCTATCTGCCTGCGACAGGACAGTATGAGAATATTATGGTCGACCTGTCGGGGCTGAGTCTATGGACCGGTTCTATTCATCAGATAAGGATCGACATATTCGACGGATCGGGCAGCGGAAGCGCTGACGTCGCTGTGGGAAGAGGGATCGTCGTCAGACGGCTGAAAATGTGCGCCACCGCGAAACAGGTACTTCCTTTCATGAACGATCTTACGTTCGATTCGTCGGACTACAGTCAGTACCTCAGCCTTTACAATAACGCTGTGATGCAGCTGACAGGCGACGGTCTTTCGATAACCGCTACCGCAGGCGACCCGTTCGGATGTCTCGGAAACTTCGCGATCTCCGCGGACGAGTACAAGTACTTGGTGTTTACCGGAAAGACAACGTATACGGGAAGCGGATATCAGTTCGTTTCCATCTTCCTTTCCGCGGGAGCTATAACGTATTCCACGGAGAACTGCAGAGCGGACTTCCAGCTTCGCGAGAGCGGAGAAGAGGAAACGGTCCTTATTGATCTGTCGAAGTATGATCTTTGGAACGGCGATATCAACCTTTTGAGATTCGACCCGTACAATGACAACAAGGGCGTGAGCGTCGGCAACGGTATCGTCATAAGACGGCTGAAGTTCTGCCGCACTCTTGAAGAAGCGGAGTCGTACCTTCCGGAAGTCCCCGAACCCGTAGTCACACCGGGCGACGTCGACGGTGACGGAGTAATATCGCTCAAAGATATTTCGCTTCTTAAGTTCTATATCAGTGAAGGATCGGCGTCGGACGAGATAGTAGCATTCAACTGTGACGTCGACGGAGACGGCATCGTCAACATTAAAGATATATCCGAACTTAAAATTAAGATCGCAAACTGATCTTCAGTTTGAAAATAAAAAGGAGACGGAAGGCCGTCTCCTTTTTGCGTTCTTTATTATCTGTATCTCATTATCCTTATCGAATTTAGTATCGCTATGACGGAGACTCCGACGTCAGCTATCACATCTTCCCACATCATCGCTATACCGAGCGCGCCGAGTACGAGGACCGCGGCTTTTACGCCGAGCGCGAAGACGACGTTCTGAATTACGGCGCGGTCAACTTCAAGGACATAGCGGTTCTCAAAGCGAGGGTTGTCGGTTGACGGCGATTTAACTAAGTGTCTTTTAACAGGCGGTTCACTAAGGGATACCGCAAAAGAACAGCTTAAGCTGCGTCTTCTGACGGCACAGAAAATCGAGTAGGCATGATCTATAAGTGCCTACTCGATTTTTACATATTGATTTTCGTTATAATAATATGGTAGAATAATTATCGAAATATAATGCTTGCGTGGAAAGCAAGACGAGCTTTTATCAAAATCGTTATGTACGACGCATATTTGCTGAAAATACGGGATAAAGGAAGAATAAAAATGGAAAAATACGTAAGTATCGCTGTTGTAGGCCTTGGTTCGAGAGGCAACGCATATTCAAACGCTCTTCAAACGTTGGGCGACAGAGTAAAGATCGTCGCCTGCGCGGATATACTCGCTGACAGAACGGAGCGCTTCGGAGAGCGCTTCAACGTTCCGGAAGATATGCGCTTTTCATCCGCTGAGGAAATGCTGGA
Organism: Clostridia bacterium; assembly: GCA_017529175.1. The sequence continues at coordinate 923 of JAFXNX010000348.1, read as the reverse complement.
AACGGATCGCCTCGCCGACGTCCTGATCGTTGCGACGCCGGACAGAAGTCACTACAAGCACGCGATGGGCGGGCTTGAGCACGGATATCATCTGCTCCTCGAAAAACCCGTATCTCCTGTGCTTTCGCAGTGCTTTGAAATAGCGGAAACGGCCCGCGCAAAGTCGCGGCGGGTGATCGTTTGCCACGTTCTCAGATATACCGCTTTTTACCGTAAACTCAAGGCGCTGACAGACTCGGGTGCGATCGGCGATATCGTCTCGATAAAAGCCGACGAGAAGGTGGGATTCTGGCATCACGCCCATTCCTTTGTCAGAGGGAACTGGGCAAACAGCGAAAGCTCCTCTCCTATGATCCTTCAAAAATGCTGTCATGATATGGATATCCTTCACTGGCTCGTTGGGCGGCGCTGCGTTTCGGTGTCTTCTTTCGGATCTCTTTCCCACTTCAAGCCGTCCGAGGCGCCTGACGGCGCGACGGAAAGATGCGGCATAGAATGTCCTGCGTACCACACCTGTCCGTACAGCGTTGAGAGCTGTTATATCAAGTCCGCAAGGGAAGGATACTTCGGATGGCCGACGGACGTTGTGACTCAGGTACCGACGATGGAAGCGCTGACGGAAAATCTTTCGTCCGGCCCTTACGGCAGATGCGTTTATCACTGCGGCAACGACGTCGTGGATCATCAGGTGGTGAATCTTCTGTTCGAGGGAGGAGCCACCGCGTCTTTCACCATGTGCGCCTTTACCTCCGCCGCCGTATGGGGACGCGGAACTTACGTTATGGGAACGAAGGGCGATATCATCGCAGACACGGGCAAGGACAGGATAGAAGTCAACGTTTTCGGCGGAAAGACCGAGGTATATCAGTCCGTCTCAACGGAATCGGACGGCTTCGGACACGGAGGAGGAGATCACGGCATAG
>JAFXNX010000347.1 GCA_017529175.1 Clostridia bacterium | reverse complement strand
TCTTCCGCGACTTCGATCAGCGCAGTATCCCCTATCGCTCCGATAGGCTGACCCGCCGACACCTCGACTCCCTGCGCTATTCCGGCGGGAAGAAGCTCCGCAAGCCCCTTGTAAGTCGAAACGAACTCGCCGTCGTGAACGACAGTCATACATTTTCCCATAAGAGGATCGTCCCATATCGCCCCTATCGTGCCGTTTGCAGATGCGAGGACCGCTTCTCCGTCGGCGCCTGTCACGTCAACGCCCGTGTGTACTCTGTAATCGTTCATCGTGTTCGAGAAGACCGGGACGGTATCGCTGAATACTTTTGATACTACTCCGCCAACCGGCGAGATGAAAACCGGCACCGTCGGCGCTTTCTCCGCTTCCGCGGCGGCGTCTTCCGTCTGCTCCGGGTTTTCGCTTTCTACCGTCTCATTGTCCGACGCAGCGTCTTTGACGCTTTCTTCAATTTTGTTTTGATAAGGAGGGATATCGTCTTTATCTTTGTCCTTATCGGAAGGCGACGCCACAACGGGAATATCGCTTTTCGTATCAGCCGCCGAAGCGCGGCGCGCGGCGTCTTCCTTCGCGTCCCGGACAGTCGTAGATACAGCGACGATACCCGCAATAACAACGAGAACGAGCAGAAGAGGAATGTAAATATTTTTCGTTTGCTTTTTGTTTTTTTTGATTTCCATGAATCAGACCTCCGTGTCTTGTTACAACTATTTTTTCCTTTACGGATGTTTTTATTCAGATAAAGACAAAAATGCGAAGTTTCAATATGTCATATTCGACCCCGCGTTTGTTGACACGGCGCGTCAGTTGTGGTAACATATATTATAACGGTCAACATAAATATAATTAGGGAGGCATATATATGTCACAGTGGGACAAGGATTATATTTCTCTTTGTAAAAGGATACTCTCCGAAGGCGTCGAGGTCGAGAACAGGACCGGCGTCAACACGATAAAAGTCCCCTCCGCGTATCTTCATTTCGATCTGTCGCGCGAATTCCCGGTGCTGACGACGAAACAGCTCTTCTTCAGAGCGGCGATAACGGAAATGCTCTGGTTCTATCAGGCGAAGTCCAACGACGTCAGATGGCTGAGGGATCGTGGCGTCAAGATATGGGACGAATGGGAGATAGATGAAGACGGTTACTGGCACGCGGAGCAAATGCTGCCGGATGAGACAGGACGCCTCACAAGACAAAAGGTAGAGCGTTTCTTCGGCAAAGAATGGGCGCATACCATAGGTACGGCTTACGGCTACATAGTGAACAAATTCTCGCTCACCGACCGCCTCATCGACACGATAAAGAACAATCCGAACGACCGCCGCATGGTTATGACTCTGTGGCAGGACGACTACGTTCCGACGGCAGTCCTTCCATCTTGCGTATGGAGCAGCGAATGGGACGTCACGAACGGCCGCCTTTCCGCGTGGGTACATCAGAGAAGCTGCGACGTGCCGCTCGGTCTTCCCTTCAATATTACTCAATACGCAACTCTGCTCTCGCTTATCGCCCACTGCACGGGACTTGAGGTCGGCACTCTCGACTGGAGCATAAAGGACGCTCACATCTACGTAAATCAGGTCGACGGCATAAAAGAACAGATTGAAAGATTTGATACGAAGGGCGACCTTCCCGCGCCGACACTCTGGATCAACCCGGACGTGAGAGACTTTTTCAAGATAGACAACTCGCGCGAGCTGAAGGATATAAAAATCATCGGTTACGAGCACATGGGAAAAATAACGTTCCCGATAGCTCAATAATTAAGGAGACAAAAAATGATCTCAATCATCGCATCGGTCGGGCAAAATCTTGAGCTTGGATACAAAAACGACCTTATATGGCGCGTCAAGGGAGACCTTTCGCACTTCCGCCGCACGACGTCGGGACACACCGTCGTCATGGGACAGAACACCTTCGAATCTCTTCCCGGCGCACTTCCTGACAGACGGAATATCGTGATAACGCTCGATCCCGATTATAAGGCGGTCGGAGCCGAAGTAGTTCACTCGATAGACGAGGCGCTGTCAAAGCTTGACGCGTCGGAGGAGAGCTTCATAATCGGCGGCGGCTCGATCTACAGAGCTTTCATAAATATCGCCGACCGTCTTTATCTCACAGAGGTCGAGGACTCTTTTGCCGACGCGGATACTTATTTTCCGTCGTTCGACAAGGCGGACTACGACCGCACGGCGCTGATGCCGCTCGGCGACGAGACGCTTCACGCCGAAGTGATCCTTTACGAGAAAAAAAAACGGAATGAGCCGTTAAAACTCGGCATTCTCGGTGGACTCGGTCCCGCCGCGAGCGCGTATTTTCTCGAAATGATAACGGAGCATACGAAAGCGGAGCGCGACCAGGATCATATAGATATCCTTCTTTCGAGCCGCGCATCGACTCCCGACAGAACTGACTTTATTATGGGAAGGAGCGACAAGAATCCGCTTCCCGTAATGATCCGCGACGCAAAATATCTTGAGAGCTGCAACGT
>JAFXNX010000029.1 GCA_017529175.1 Clostridia bacterium | reverse complement strand
CGATATGCCGCGCCGCGCTCTCTCTGGAACGGAAAGCTCCGTTATATCCTCGCCGTCGAGAAGGATCTTACCCGACGTCGGCGTATATATTCCCGCTATTATTTTCGCGAGCGTCGACTTACCGCCTCCGTTCGGACCGGTGATCGCGGTAAAGGGAGAGTCGATGGTCAAGCTGACGTTCTTTAATATTTCTTTATCCGCGCCGTCGGCGTCGACTGTAAAGTTTATGTTTTTCAGTTCAAGCATTATTTCCTCCGTACGGTATTTCACAATTCCGTTGCTATTATATCTTATATAATAACCGTTGTCAATCCGATTTTTTCGGCGAAGGAAGAATAAAACTGTCGAAATAAGCGCAAAAGTATTGAAAAACGGAGAATAATCTGCTATCATTATAGTGTTGTAGTTTTTTCGGAAGGAGGGTGCTCCGTGAAATACGTTGTATTCGACATGGAATGGAATCAGACTTACGGCAAGGAGCGTTCTCTCTCCTTCGGTAAATCCCTGACCGGCGAGATAATCGAGATAGGCGCGGTGCGTCTTGACGAACGCTTCCGCCCGGAAGAATACTTGAGGATCTATATAAAGCCGGTGTTTTACAAAAAGCTCCACTCAATGGTAAAACGGCTCACCGGAATATCGAACGATCTTCTCTTTGACGCTCCGTATTTTCCGGAAGCGTATAGAGAATTTCTCGATTTCTGTACGGACGACTTCGCGACGATCACCTGGGGCGACTCGGACGTTCCCGTACTGCGCGAGAATATCGAAGCTCACAAGCTACCAAAATGGACTGCGAAGAATTACAATCTTCAAAGCATTTACATGAAGCAGACAGGTCAGAAGAACTGCGTGTCTCTCGAGAGCGCCACGGCGGCTCTCGGCATCGACAGCACAGACATTTCCTTCCACGACGCGGCTTGCGACGCGGAAGTCACGGCTGAGATCTGCGCAAAGATCGACACGGCATCCGGCATCGAATCATACACCTTCCCTATCGGAGAGCTGAACGAATCGGACGTCGTTGCGTTTGAAAAAGTGTCCGGCGTCGTAAATCTTCAGAAGCTGCGCGCCGACCCGAGGATAAGAATAACGTTCTGCCCGGAATGCAGAGCGGAAATGGACGCAAAGAGGATCATTCCTCAGGGATCGGGAAAAAAGATCGCAAAACTCACCTGTCCCGAACACGGCGACTATCTTCTCCGTCTGCGCACACATCACGTCGGCGACAACGTGTTCACCGTATCGAAAACTCTCTATACGTGGTCCGATGAAACGGACGCTCTTTACCGCGACCGGCTCGAGCTTGCCGACAAGAAAAAAGAAAAGTTCCTTTCGCGCGTCAGAGGAAAAGGCGGAAAGAACAAGAAAAAGAAAACGGATGAAAATACAAATACAAATGAAGCTGCCGAAGGCTGACGCCCTCGGCAGTTTTTTATTATGCTTTGACAAGATATTTTCTGTCTACCGCTCCCGTGACCGCGCCCACGGGCTTTGTCGAAACAACAACTCTGTTTCCCGCGATCTCTCTTACGATGAGAACCGTGTCGTATACCCACGACGCAAAGCGCGACGTTGTGCCGTAGACCACGGCGTCACTTTTGAGACGGACTTTATCTCCGACTTCAATGTAGTCGTACTTGTCTTTGTATCCGTTGTCGCCGCCCGACGCGGGCTGCGCCTTTTTCATACCGTTGAGCCCCTTTGCACCTATCTTCTCGGGATAATCGACGAAGCAGTAATCCTGGTCGCATACGACGCCGGAGATCTTATTCGATCTTAAATAATTCGTCTCGCCGCCGAACTGCCACATCTGGCAGTCGTCGAGCGGGCACGACGTTCCCCAGTATGCGAACCAGAAGCTGTATCTGTTTGCAAGAGACGCTCCGTCGAGCGCGTTGCGGTACCAGTCGAGATTCGTATAGAATCCCGCCCAGTATCTCGCGTTTTCAAGGGTATCGCAAAAAGACCTTACGACGTTTGTAAGCTCGCCCGGCGTGAGCTTGCGCAAGGAAGGGTCCTCGACGTCGACAAAGATCGGATACTCGAAGACCTTTCCGTCAAGGCACTTGTCGACCGTGAACTTCGCGGCGGCAGCGGCGTCCGCTTCCGTCGCGGCGCGCAGATAGTGATAAGCGCCGACCTTCAGCCCCGCCGCCTTTGCGGCTTTATAATTCTCTTCAAAAGCGGGATCTGCAAAATCGCCTTCGGAGGCTTTTATTATCGCAAATCCGACGCCTTCATTTTTCGCTGTCGAGAAATCCATCCCTCTCTGATAAAGAGACACGTCTATCCCGAACACTCTTTCAGCCATCTTTTTCCTCCGTGCTGTTTTCTTTGCTGTTTTCTTTCACTTTACCGTCTGCAGGCAGATTCATCACCGCGGCGATGCCGCTTGCGAGCGCCGACGCGGCAAGCGCTATCAGCGCGCCTTTTAAAGTCTGTACACCGTCCGTGATACCGGCGGCAAACGCCGCGATATTGACGACGATATATCCTGTCGCCGCCTGAAAAAACGTCCTGACGGCACGATTTATCATTTCCTTCACTTTTTTCACCCCGTCTTTTCAATATTCAAAGAGACGGCGTCTGCCCGAAGAGCGCGCTCTTCGAGCAGCGTCACTCTCT
>JAFXNX010000346.1 GCA_017529175.1 Clostridia bacterium | reverse complement strand
GACTTACAAAAAAAGAATGTGAGAAAAAAACGGCCCGCTGGCAGAGGATAGCGGACGAGGCGGCGAAGCAGTGCGGACGCGGCGCGCTGATCGAAGTCGGCGGAATGCTGACGTTCAAGGAAGCGCTCGATGAAGCGTCGAAAGCGCACCTTCCGCTCTTTTGCTATGAAGGCGAGAGCGCAAGGTCTCTCAAGGAAGCGTCAAAGGACGCACCGTCTCCCGCCACGGTATCCGTGTTTATCGGCTCCGAAGGCGGCTTTTCGGTAGACGAAGCTGAAGCGGCGTCAGAGCGCGGAATGATAAGCGTCGGGCTCGGACGCCGTATCCTTCGCACAGAGACCGCGTCGTCATTCGTCCTCGCGTGTCTGTCTTACGAGTTTGAAATGAAATAAACATAATTTATCAAGAGGGAACTTTTCGGGAAAAGTTCCCTCTTGACTCCTTCAAAAGCTTTTGACCGTCATTTTTCGCAGGTGATCTGTGTATAAAACGCACCTTATATTGACGACGGAAATGAGTCGTGATATAATTAATATACGATCAAATATTCTTGGTATGACGGAGTCCGATCGGGATAAGATCGATTCTATCCTCGCAAAATACGGATTTCATGTCCCTGCTTATTCATATGAGCCGTAAGCAAGTCATAAATGATAAGAAACAACGGTATTGATCTTTTTGATTTTGCGCGAATACGGAGGATTAACGTATGAGAACAAAAAAGACCGCGTCATTATTTCTGCTGATTTTATTGATCTCTTTATTGCTTTGCTCTTGCTCGACTACGAAACACGGGATGGAATACTATGACGAGGTAATGAACGAGACCACAGTTTACAATCCGAGTTTGCTGCCGTCGCTTGATAAGCTCACGGGTTACACCGACATTGATTTCACCGAAAAGATAACGTCCGAGCTGATCTTTTCTTCATACGGGTATGCGCTTTTCGTAACTTATGATAAAGACGTGTATGAAGCTGAAGTCGAAAAGGTAAACAGGACTCATTCGTATCTCGACGAAAATAATGCCGCAAGGTACTTCAGACTGCCGCTTGCCGACATAAACTATGAAGGATACGAGATAAAGATCGTTCCGTTTTACAGCGATGATTTTTCGTGTAAGCATTTCGGCATGATCGGATTCAACGACGAGGAATACCGCATCTGCTATTTGATGTTTTCCGATTCCGATCTCGATTATTTGGGCATAGATGAAGATCCCGAGGCGGGATATATTGATTTTTTAGATACGTATTTTACTTTTGTTGACTGAAAGGGTATCGGGGTTGTATGTTGAGATCGATAAGAAATTTCAAAACGCGCATAAAAGAGCTTGACGCGTTTGAAAATAAACTTTGCGCTTATAACGCAAAAATGAACCTCACTTCTTTATATACTCTGTGCGCGGTTTTGTTGATTCAGGTATCGCTGCAGCTCAGGTTCGGAGCGGATCGCTCCGTGTTCATTATAGAGTCGGCAGCGGCGATGGTTTTTGTCGCGGCAGGGACGGCGAGGTTCCATTATCTGAACTTAAAAAAATATGATCTTGTGAAAGATCTCGGGATCGTTACTCATAAAAGGGCGATAGTATTTGACGGGATAATGCACGCTTTAGGCATGATACTGTGCTGGTGCGTCACGTATCTGCCGGTTCTGCTTGATAGGTCTTTGGCGGATGAAAAAACAGCTGCCGTAATATTCATTCCGATCTATCAGCCGGTCAT
>JAFXNX010000345.1 GCA_017529175.1 Clostridia bacterium | reverse complement strand
CATCTTGAAATCCTCCCGCGCATAGTTGAGAAAGGGCATACACTCGGCATTCATTGCTACAGTCATTATCTAAAAGGTTTATACTGGGACGCAAATTCCTTTTTTACAGATTTTATGAAGGCTCAGGAGGTCATTTATCAGATACGGAGGCTTATACACATGTATCCCGTCTGCCGGGGGGAAGTCGTACTGCGCATGATCTGGCCATCACACTGGATGGCAGATATGATGAGCTGAGGGAAATGATGCATAATATGGGTGTCCGCTACTATGACTGGAACGTTCAGCCGGAGTCATATAAAGAAACGGATGGTGTAATATATAATTTCACGCATCCGGATAAGGAATATGATTTCGCCATTGTACTGCAGCACGATACCAGAAATTACAGTGTATATGCACTTGATAAAATGATTCAGTGGGCGCTGAAAGAAGGATACAGTTACCGCCTGACAATTGAAGAAAACGTCGTCACCGCCGCAAGCGAGATCGCGCAAGCCGCAGAGTACGTTCATACGCCGCGCGTCGCCGCCACGCCCGGTGAAAAGACTTTGAAGAACTTTATTGCGACCGCCCTTGAGCCCGTCGGAACGACACTTTATATCTACGGCGGCGGCTGGGACTGGCAGGACGAAGGTTCCGCCGTGCAGGCAAGGACGCTCGGCGTATCGGCTGACTGGGTAAAGTTTTTCGGCGAACATGATGAAAACTATACGTTCAAAGCGCAGGACGGGGACGATGCAAAAGCGGACCCCGCGACAAGTTATTACCCGTACGGCGAGTACAATGAGTACTATTACGCGGGACTTGACTGTTCCGGTTATCTCGGCTGGACGCTCTACAACACTTTCGAGACCGAAAACGGCAAGGACGGATACGTCGGCGGTTCCACAAAGTTTGCAAAGAGGCTTTCCGAGAACGGTTGGGGCGAGTGGACTCAGGACGTCGCGGCACCCGACGCAGAGAACGGTTACGTTGTGAAGCCGGGCGACGTGATAAGCATCAAAGGTCACGTCTGGATATCCCTCGGGACCTGCGGCGACGGTAGCGTCCTTATCGCCCATTCATCTCCTTCCAAAAGCAGGACCGGACAGCCGGGCGGCGGCGTACAGATCAGCGCGATCGGCAACGACGAGGACTGCGATGCTTACGCTCTTGCGGAAAAGATAATGTCCGAGGAGTATTCCGAATGGTTTGAAAGATATCCCGTATACCTCGCTGATCCCGTAGTGTACTTTGCGATCGAAGGCGAAAACGCCGGAAGATTCACATGGAATACCGACGGTGCGTCGGACGGATTGACGGACCCGGATAACGTGCAGGAAATGACCCCTGAAGAAGTTTTGAACCTGATCTTCGGCTGATACGGAAATAAAAAAACAGCGCCTTTTGCCTGTCGTGCAAAAGGCGCTTTTGCGTTTGTTATTAGAGCGTCAACCGTTTTCCGTGTGCCTATCGATAAATCTTTTGATCCGCTTAAGCGCTTCTGAAAGATGCGCTACGGAGTAGCAATAGGAAATGCGAACGTACCCCTCGCCGCAATCGCCGAAAGCGTTCCCCGGAACGACGGCGACTTTCTCCTCGGTGAGAAGGGCGGTACAGAACTCTTCCGACGTCATGCCGCATTTTTTGATGCTCGGAAAGACGTAGAACGCTCCGAGCGGCTCGAAGCAGTCGAGCCCCATTCGGCGCAATGAAGACACGACGAGCTTGCGGCGCGAGTCGTACTCGCTTCTCATTTCTTCAACGTCGCCGTCGCCGTTTTCAAGAGCGTCGACGGCGGCGATCTGGCTCGCGGTCGGTGCGCTCATTATCCCGAACTGATGTATCTTTGTCATTTGCCTGATTACCGGGGCGGGCCTGCAGGCGTATCCGAGACGCCATCCTGTCATAGCGAACGACTTTGAAAAACCGTTTATGTATACTGTGCGGTCCCTCATTCCGTCGACAGAAGCAAAGGATACGTGATCTTCTCCCGTATAATTGAGCTCCGAGTATATTTCGTCCGACATGACCATGATATTTGTGCCTTTAAGGACGGAGGCGATATCCTCAAGGTCGCGCCGTCTCATCACCGCGCCGGTGGGGTTGTTCGGATACGGCAGGACGAGCAGTTTCGTTTTATCGGTGATCGCCGCTTCGAGCTCACGCGCTGTGAGACGGAAAGAGTTTTCCTCTTTTGTTGCAAGCGGTACGGGTGTTCCGAGCGCCATTCTTGTTATCGGCTCGTAGCAGACAAAGCTCGGCTGCGGTATCACGACTTCGTCGCCGCTTGAAACTACGGCGCGAACTGTGAGGTCGATCGCCTCGCTTCCTCCTACCGTTACGAGCACTTCGCCTTTTGCGTCGTACGAAATACCGTATTTCCGTTCCGTATAAGCGCATATCGCTTCCTTGAGAGACATAAGACCTGTGTTCGGGGTATACCACGTTCTGCCCTTGCGAAGGCTCTCGATCCCGACGCTTCGTATGTGCCACGGAGTCGAGAAATCGGGTTCCCCCACGCCGAGCGATATAACGTCGCTCATCTCTGCCGCAAGGTCAAAGAAGCGCCTTATGCCGGAAGGCTTGATGTTTTGCACCGTGGAAGAGAGTATCTTTTCGTAGTCGATCACTGTTGAAACTCACTCCTCTCGTCCCGTTCGTCGTCAAGGAACGAGATGCCGCCCTCCTTGTAGCGGCGCAGAACGAAATGGGTAGCCGTTGAGACAACTCCCTCGAGCGGCACTATTCTGTCATATACGAAGAGCGCGACGTCGCGGAAGTTAGACGCGTGGATCGTCAGCCCGAGGTCATAGCCGCCCGACATCAGATACACGCTCTCGACCTCGTCGAACGCGGCGATCTCGCGCGCTATCGAGTCAAATCCGTAGTTCTTGACCGGAGTTACTTTTAAGTCGATCAGCGCGGTGACGTATTTCGCGTCTGTCTTTTCCCAGTCGTTGACCGTCGTAAATCCGCGTATAACGCCGTTTGCGATATATGAGTCAAGTCTGTCCGCGGCCTCCTCCGTGTCGATGCCGAGAAGATCTGAAAGTTCTTCAAGAGATATGCGTCCGTTTTTCTTTAATATTGAGAGCATTTTATCCATTGCATTTACCGTCCTTTTACGGAAGTTTATTTATGAATCTAATTATAATTCCCGTCGTATTATTTTGCAATAGTGAAACGTCAAAATAAGAAAAAAGTGATGCTCTGTCTATCGTTTTCCGACTAATTTATTGAAAACGCGTGACAAATCGCTTTTTTTATTATATAATGAAAAGTAACTCAGAAAACATTTTACTAATTCTATTTGATCGGAATGCTTCAAAAAATGAAAAAAAAGACAGGTTTGTCATTTGTTTTATTATTGATCTTGCTGGCGGCAACGGCGTTTTGTACGTCGTCCTGCGAGCAGTTCACATCAAAACCCATGGCGACGTCTCCGATAAACGAGCCGTCGCAGCTCCCGATAGCCAACGTTACGTTCGAAGGGTGTCTTTTCATAGGTGACTCGAGAACGGAAGGAATGCGTATCACGGACTCGCTCCCCGGAGCCGACTTTTTCTGCTCGGTAGGTATGTCCGTGTTCGACACGCTTCAAAGAGTGATGGTCGCAAGTGACGGATATAGTTACGACCTTATCCATTTTCTATCGACGGGATCGTATAAAAAAGTGTATATGCTTCTTGGCATAAACGAGATCAGCGCCGATCTCGATACGGTGACTGCGACGTACTCCGATCTGATATCTCTGGTGCAGAGCTATCAGCCGGATGCGAAGATCATTATCCAGGCAAATCCCCACGTCACGACGTGGAGGTCCTCTCAGGGAGACGCTTACAATAATGAAAACGTCAATATCCTCAACGAAAAGCTCCATGCGCTGACGAACGGCACCACGATCTGCTGGCTCGACCCGACTCCGCTCCTTGACGATGAGTCGGGAGGACTGAACGAAGCGTATGCGGAAGGCGACGGTATACATCCGAACCGCGACTGCTATATCATGTGGGGCGAGTGGATCTTATCGCAGAATATCAACTATTGACGGTGCGGCGGTATTATGAAAAACGTGATCCTTGTTACGGCGTTTGACTCTTTCGGGGGACGAAGTTATAATCCCACTGAACGTATGCTCGGTCTGTTGCCTGACGACGGAATAAAAAAACTTCTGCTCCCGACTTCGTTCACGCGCGCGCCGGAACTTTTGCGTTCGGCGATGAAAGAGATCTCTCCCGCTGCGGTCGTAAGTACCGGGCTTGCGTCCGGAAGGACCGGAGTAAGTCTTGAATTTGCCGCGTTGAACATCAAAGATTCCGATATAGTATGCGACAACGACGGAAACCGGGCGTCGGGTGAGAGCGTTATCCCGGAAGACTCAAGAAACGCGCTTTTCACAAAGCTCGATCTTGGAAGGTACGCGGCAATTGTCAGAGACTCCGGGATCCCGTGCCGCGTGTCATATCACGCAGGGACTTTTGTGTGCAACTGCGTCTATTATCATCTTCTTTCCTTCGGTGTGCCCTGCGTGTTCATTCACATTCCGGACGATGAGGCGTCCGCGCCGTCAGACGACGCCCCGCGCCTGCCGCTTGATAGTTCCGCCGCGGCGGTATCAATATTAATTTCCGAACTTAAGAAGAGTTTTGAATGATCTTTCAAAACGGAACGGAGAACAGATCTTGCAACGGAGTGAGTCAATGTTTGGCGAACTTAAAAATAATTCAAGTCGGCGTTCGATCGCGCTGAACGCGCTGATCGCGGCACTCAGTCTGGTCGTCAACGGCTTCGGCGTATATCTGACGATACAGGCAAATATCGGAGCGGGACCGTGGGACGTTCTGAACATCGGCATTTCGAAAACTTTCGGAATACTTTACGGCACCGCGTCTGTTGCGGTATCAATTACCATTCTCGCAATAGATATACTGATGAGGGAGCCGATCGGGATCGCAATGTTCATTGACGCGTTGGTTGTTGGAAAATCGGTCGACCTTTTCAATAAGTTGAACGTCGTTCCTGCGTGCGATTCCGTATTGACCGGCGTTCCGGTCATGATAGTGGGACTTATCATCATTGCGTACACACAGTATACTTATATGATCGCCTCTCTCGGGTGCGGTCCGCGCGATACGCTTCTTGTCGGACTTGCAAAACGGCTTAAGAAACTGCCGATAGGAGCTGTCAGCATAACGCTTCTTTCGAGCGCGACTCTGATCGGGTGGCTGCTCGGAGGGCCTGTCGGGATCGGGACCGTTATATGCGCGCTCGGCGCAGGACCGATAATGCAGTTTGCGTTTTTCACGGTCCGTTTTGATGCGAAACAGATCAAGCATCAGCGTTTGCGTGATTCCGTGAAGGTTTTATTCGGAAAACAATAAAATGTACATACGGTTGTAAAATATATTTTGATTAAAAGGAGTTTTGATGATGTCAAAGAGATCTTTTGCTATGCGGACGATTATAGTTTTGTCAGTACTGCTTATATTTGCGCTCGCTCTTTCGTCGTGCGGCGACCTTAAGATACCGGGAAGAGATACCAATACGGCGCAGGAGACTAAAGTCTCCGGTAAAACGGAAACGGAAGCGCCCGGCACAGACGCCGCAACGACGGATTCCGTCGTGACGACGGCGCCGGAAGATACGGCGTCACAGGGTCCTGTTGAAACAGACGCTCCCGCAACAGAGGCGAAGTTTTGTTATACGACGCTGGACGAAGCGCAGAGCCGCGCAGAATGCGTTATACGCAAATACCTTGTTTTTGAAGCGATCGGCACCGTTTGCGAGTATACGTCCGTTGAAATGTCGGATCCGATATTCAGCAGCGGCATCACCGGAACGTACGGGAATTTTGTAAAGATAGACTGCTGCAAGACGGCAGCCGAGGCAAAGCAGCATCCGCTCGAGCTTTTTGCTCCGGCTCTGTGTATGATGGCGCCCGCGGATTATTACGAGTACAACGGCGCGCTGTACGCGGACATCATTCCGCGCGGACTGACGGGAAGCGAGATCAAGGTCACCTCGTTTGATGACAATGCCATCAACGCCGATGTCGTATACATGGAATACGGAGAGGTCGTCGGGAACGGCACGGCGCGCCTCGAGAACAACGGAACTGCATACGTTCTGACTTCGCTTAACTGATCAAAATTTTAAAATTAAATGTGAGTTGAAATGAAAACAGAATTCAAACGTTTTGATATGAAGGCGCCGCCGATAAGGACAAGGTGGTTCCTTCGTCCGATCACTTATCTTATCAGTCTTCCCGACGTGAAGCGTCACGGCCTGAAACTAAAAAAGATCGGTACGAAAGGTTTGAAGCCTCCGTACCTTATGCTGTGTAATCACAACGCCTT
>JAFXNX010000344.1 GCA_017529175.1 Clostridia bacterium | reverse complement strand
TTTTCAATTCTGCGTCCCTCTCTTTTGTCATCCTGAACGAAGCTGCGAAGCAGTGCAGTTGAAGGATCCCGTTATCACGAGAGCGGTGCGTCAAAGAGATTCTTCGGCACAACGCGCCTCAGAATAACATTGCGGTGGGGGCGGCAAAAAGTTTACAGTTATGAGTCCGGCTGCGCCGAACGTTATGATATGATCGCGATGCCGCGTCAAACCGCGAAGCGATCATAACTGCGGTGCGCGCCGGCGGCGCCGCGTCATCTTCTCCCTCCGGGGCCGAAGCCGCCGCCGAAGCCTCCCTGTACGGTGTCGCCTGTGTAAGCTGAAGATTGAGTCCACGTAAGGACTGCCGACGTGCCAGCGTTCAAGGTGTAGGAGGAACCGAGAGTGAGAGCGTCGGACGCTATCCACAGCGACGAGTACGAGGAGTCAAGCGTGAATGTGGCGACGGCGTTTCCGTTGCTGTCTGTAAGTGTGTAATCTCCCGCGGAGAAGGTGGTACCGGATGAAACGTAGAGATTAATATCGTCGGATGACGGGACCTCGCAAATACCGCCGAAGGCGATAAGGGTGCCGCCTGTGACGGTGACCGTTCCGTCGACGTCAACGGAGCCCGCCATCGAGCCGCTCGACGCGCCGCCCTTTATAAGAGCGAAGCCGCCGGACATTGTGACGTTTCCGTTTGAGTCTACGGCGTCTGTGTCGCCTGACGGAGTTGTGACGTCGAGGTAACCGCCCGCTATCTTCACAAGAGGAGTCGTGTTTCCCGCGCATGCGTTGATGCCGTCGTCCTCGGCGTATATGAATACGTCGCCTCCGGAGACTGTCACGACGTTCGCTTCGAGCCCTTCGTGAGATTTTGCTATATTGACGTACCCGCCGGAGATCGTAAGAGAGGCGTCGGCGTGGATGCCGTCGTCCGCGCAGTTTATCGTGACCTTTCCTCCCGACACCGTTATATTACCGGCGCCGGTGGATCCGTTTTCAAGCTCGTCGCCCGCGTTTGCGTGTATCGCGTCGTCCATGCTGTATACCGTCACGGTACCGCCCTAGATCGCGATCTCGTTCGCCGCCTTGACGCCTTTTGACGAGTAGGTCGTTTTGCTCGACGAACCGTTTCCGGACGAGAGCGTGACCCAGTCGCCGTCGATCGAGGAGCCTGATATTCCGGTCACGAGATATGCGTTCATTGAAGTGTTGAGCGTTTCGCCGCCCGAGGACGCGGCGTAATTTGTGCCGTCGGGAGTCGAGCCCGACTTTATTTTATTTACGAGGAAATTCGAGTATCCGTCCGGCGACATCAGCGACAGTCCGTAATAAGCGGTCCGTCCGCTGTATACCATCGTATCGTATTCAAACTGTTTCCATACGCCGTCTGAATCGTCGTCGTTGTAAAAATACGCGAAGTAATCGTATGACGTGTCGTAGTCGTCTGACGGGAGGATCAGATAAAGCTCGTTTGACGTTGACGAACTTTCACTGTTCGCGTAAGAGGCGGTATAGATATTTACGACACAGTCGTCGTCATCTGATATCTCGACGTTGTACGCGGCGCTTATACCGTCGCACGCGGCATAGACGTCGACGTGACCGCCCTCGATGGATATCGTACCTCTTTGGTTTCCCTTGCTCGATACGTCAGAATTCTTCGTTTTGATCCCGTCGGATTCACTTGACGTGAGTATAAGCGCGCCGGAGCGGATCGTTACAGAGTCGTTGCCTTTGAGCGCGTTTCCGGGAGAGGTTACCTTGAGCGTCACGTCCTCGATCTCAAGATCGTCTTTCGTCTTGATCCCGTTGTCGTAGGAAGACTCGACGATGAGCGAGCCCGATCCGGTCAGCGCGAGGTCGCATACTGCGTAGATCGCGCCGTCGACGTTGTCGTCGCTCTCGGAGGAGGCGTCGACGCTGCCCTGACGGTTGTCGTAAACTGCGTTGTAGGTACCGCTTTTGACTTCGACCGTTACGTCAGATGCGGATATTACCGAGATCGGAGCGTCGTCGCCTGATGCGATCGTACAGTCCGAGAGGACGAGCGTTACGTCTGAGTCATCACCCGCGTCGACGACTACGTTTCCTTCTAGCTTTCCGGAGAGCGTGTAAGTTCCCTCATCCGTTACGGTGAGTGTCGAGCCGTCCGATCTGACGCCGTCGTTAGGGGTTATCGAGAAGTCGGACGTCGCTTCAAGCGAGGAGTCGAAATTGTCTTCGTTGACGTCGGCGCTCTCGTCTGACGCCGTCTTTCCGACGGCCTCCGTCGCAGTTTCGGTCGATTCGCCTTCCTCCGCGTCGCTTTGCGTTTTGCACGATACGAACAGTATCGCAAGTATTAATAATATTGATGTGAAAATAATTAGCTTTTTCATAATGTTCTCCTTTCGAAAATGGAAAAGTTGCTTTCTGTAATACTCATTTTAAGGAGAAACATTAAAACAACATTGAAGTTTTAAAAAAGTTTTGAAGATCAATTCAGAAATTCCACAAGGTCAAATAACGAATGATCCTTGAGATAGTTTTGCAAGTTTCCTATCTCGTCCGATATCAGCTCGTCGATCGTCCTCATTCCGAGAAGCTCGACAGGCGCGTTGTCGTCCGTCAGGATATACTCTCCCGCCTCGTAAGTTTTGATCGCCCCTTTCATCTCGAGCATCACGCGCGTAAGATCGATCGGTGTGCTGTAAAGGGATGACGAGAACGTTTTTACGGCGTCTTTGTTCATCGTCGCGAAGACCTCGCGGTTTCCCGACGAAACGTCGAAACAGTAAACGTTATCGAAGACTGCTGAGACGGTGTCGCATATCCTCTCGTTCAGCGAGCCTTCGGAGTCGGACGTCATATTAAGATTCAGCACCATAACCCCGTCGCTCGTCATATGGTCTTTGACTTCGCTGAAAAACTCAACGCTCGACATCTGAAACGGTACCGTTATATCGCGATACGCGTCCACCATTATCACGTCGTATTTTCCCGCGTTGCGAAGATATGCTCTGCCGTCGAATTCAACGACTTTGATGTTCTCGTCGTCCGGGTCGACGCCGAATTTTGAGTACGCGAGGTCGATGATCTTGCGGTCGATCTCGACTCCTGTGATCCTTGACGCGGGGAAGTATTTGCGGCATTCCGTTGCGTACGTTCCCGTACCGAAACCGATGATGAGTACTTCGAGAGGGTCTTTTTCCGCGGCGTTTGCCATCAGCGGCGCCGCAAGCGCGAAGTCGTAGTAGTTGCCGGAGAGTTCTCCGTTTTTCATTTTTACCGACTGTACCCCTATGAGCACGTTGGTCGAGAGGCGTATCTCGCGCTCGTCCTCGCTCACCTGCAGATAGTTATATATCGATTCGTCCTCGTAAAGCGTCCCGTCGCCCCAGAAAGCGAAGGAATTGAATGACGAGAGGAATGCGAATGCGACGGTCAGCGCCAGCGCGACGGCGCTCTTTATCAGCTTTTTCTTATTTGATATAAAATAAATGAGGGAAATCATCAGTAAGACCGACGCGAAAATGATGAACGTCCACGACGTTCCGACCGCGGGGATCGTGACGAACGTCGGAAGGAATGTGCCGATGATCGAGCCGAGAGTGTTCAGCGCGCCGAGCTCTCCGACGGTGCGTCCGTTATCCCCGAGGCTCGAGACAGTATATTTAATGAGGGAAGGGGATACGGTTCCGAGCAGAAGAAGCGGGGCGACGAAGAGGATAAGACACGAGACAAGGGACGCCCATATCAGAAATCCTTGACCGCCGAGTGAGGCGAGGATCAGCGATACCAGCGCGATCACGTACTTTCCCGCAAAAGGTATCGCCGCGCACCAGACGGCGACGATAAAAAGACGCATATAGAGGCGTTCCGGATCGGGATTTTTATCGGCGAGTCTGCCGCCGATCAGATTTCCCGCCGCCATAGCTATCATAATAGTTCCTATTATGACCGTCCATACTATCTGTGATGACGAAAAATAAGGCGCAAGCAGCCTTGAGGCGCCGAGTTCTATTGCCATAACGCTGATGCCCGCAAAGAATTCCGTCACATAAAGAAACCATTTTTTGTTTTGCATACGTCCTCCGGATCGGCAAAATTCATATCCTATTAATATTATAAATGAAGAAAGTTGCGATTTTGTAAAAAATATGTTGACAAAACGAACTATCCGTGTAATAATATTGATAGACGAACTAT
The DNA here is from genome assembly GCA_017529175.1 of Clostridia bacterium. Next base: position 12,763 of record JAFXNX010000344.1, on the reverse strand, counting down.
CAAATTAATAGTGCGTATATCAAAACTCGGCAGGTGAACTCAATGACGATAAAAGACGTTAAACGAAACTTTGTAACAGACGAGGCGACAGCCCTTTTCCTCGAGCGTCCGATATCGGCGGTGACGATAAAAGATATCGCGGCGTCGTCGGGCGTCGGTGAAGCTACGGTATACAGATACTTTGCGGGAAAGAACGAACTCGTCGTGGCGTCGGCTCTTAAACTGCAGTCGGCGGTCGAGACAAAGTTTACCGCATTCGACGCCGGCAAGAACGGATATCAGAATATTTACCGCTTTTTCGAAGCGTATCTCGATACTTTCAGAGAAAATCCGGGTCATTACAGATTCCTATCGGAGTTCGACGCGTATTGCGTCTCCGAAGGCGTCACGGGACTCGACGAGTACTCCGATAATTTCGACAAGTTCAAGGACGCGTTCATGAAGTCGTACCGGGACGGGGTCGCCGACGGAAGTGTGCGAAAGATCGAAAACGTCGAACTGTTCTATTATTCAGCGACTCATTCGGTACTCTCGCTCTGTAAAAAACTCGCCGCTGAAGGGCATATGATAAGGCAGGACGACCTCACCGATAAAGCGCAGGAGATCGAGACGCTCATAGATGTGATTTTACATTATCTCAAAGCATAAAGCGACTGTTACCGCTGTCTGAAGCGGTTTTTGAAACAATATTATTTGACAGGAGGAAAAGCGTCAATCAGACTTGACGCTTTGACGCGACACATGAAAAGACTGACCAAAAAGCAAATGATCATATTTGCGATAGGACAGCTCGGCTGGTCCATGCTGAGCGGTATCATCAATACGTGGCTCGTGACGTTTTATCTGCCGACGCAGGGCGATATAGACGGCGGAGCTACTCAGTACATCATGCCCGGACTCGTCATCCTCGGATTCTTGACGATCCTCGGACTGATAACCGCGCTCAGCCGTATATTTGACGCTGTGACCGACCCGCTGATCGCGAGTATGAGCGACAGAAGCCGCAACAAGCGCGGACGCAGGATACCCTTCATGCAGAAAGCGGCGATACCCCTTTCCGCCGTCACCGTTCTTCTTTTCTGCGCGCCGGTCGAAGCGATAAGCGGTATCAACGTGGCATGGATATCCGTGTTCATCGTTCTTTTCTATCTCTTTATGACGATGTACTGCACGCCTTACAACGCGCTGATCTCCGAGTTCGGAAAGACTCAGGACGACAGAATGTTCATATCGACGGCGATCTCGCTCACGTTCTTTGCAGGCACGCTTCTCGCGTATACCCCGTTCGTATTTGCGGGACAACTGCGTGAAGCAGTAGGGTTCGCATGGAGCTACAGGATATGCTTTATAGTGCTCGCCGTTATCGCGTGCATCGCAATGCTTCTTCCGACGTTCCTTCTCAAAGAAAAGGATTTTGTCGATACGAAACCCTCCGATTCGAATATGTTCAAATCTCTCGCGGCGACGTTCAAAAACCGCGACTTCAGAGTTTTCGTCGGATCCGACATAATGTACTGGATCGGACTCACCCTCTTCCAGACGGGACTTCCTTTCTTCGTAAAAGTTTCGATGGCTCTTGACGAAGGAATGACGATGGTGTTCATGGGCGGTATGACTGTCCTTTCCGCCGCGTTCTATCCGTTCGTGTCGGGACTTGTCAGAAAGTTCGGTAAAAAGAAGCTCACGATATGCGGCTTCCTCGGACTTGCGCTCGCATACCTTATAACGGCGCTTATCGGCGTTCTTCCGCTGCCGGGTGTCGTGATAGGCGGACTTATCTGTGTTATCGCGGCTTTCCCGATGGCTCTTCTCGGAATCATCCCGCAGTCGATCGTCGCTGACGTTGCGGAAGCTGACGGTTATGCGACGGGTGAGAACCGCGAGGGAATGTTCTTCGCGGCGCGCACTTTCGCGATGAAATGGGGACAGTCGATCGCTATGCTCGTCTTCACGTCGCTTGCGATAATCGGCACGACGCAGAACACGAATTCGAACGACATAACCGCGTCCTCTCTCGGACTTACGATAGTCGCGGTCGTCGCGGTCGTCTTTTGTGTGCTCGGAGCGGTGGTACTCTCCGCTTATAACGAGAAAAAAGTCATGAAGACAATAGAAGAAAACAAAAAGACGGATAATAAAGAAAACTGATATAAAATGAACTGTGAATTTGAACTGTTTTATTCTGCGGACGGAGAAGAGAGGAAGATCGCGAACGCATCCGAAAACGGTGACGTCTCGCTCTCCTTTTCCGACAACGGAGAGAGAAGGACCGTGACGCTGACGGCGAAGCGGTCAGTGGACCTTTCGCAGTATTTCGAGACGGATCACGACTTCATCACCCTTCGCGACGACGAAGAGCCCGATCCCAAAGGCGACTTGTATTTTATCAACGGATATCAGTCGTGGACGGATACGAGGGAATACTATGGCGACGCGAGAGAAAGAAACGTTACGGCGCTGCCGCGCGCGCTCGTACGCAGTTTTTCGCTCGACAGATACGGCGACGCGCTGTTTTACGAATACAACAAGCGCGTCCTTCACGGATACGACGTTTTCTACGTCAAGGGCAAAACGAACGCGTTTATCCTCAACCTCAATTACAAGAGGGCTTATTTGATAATCGAAGTCGTGAGAAGCATCGGCGCGGTGTCGCTTCTTTCCGATATAAGAGGAGTTTCGCTCAAAGCGGGAGAGTCGTTCGTTATTTGCGATTATTTCTACAGCGGAAGCTATGATGAGGGGATCGCGCGTCTTGACGAATATTTCCCGAAGAAAAAGATCGAAAAGATCTTCGGTTATACCTCGTGGTACAACTATTATCAGGATATAAACGACAAGACAATCCTTCGCGACCTTGACGCGCTCGATTCGCGTTTCAATCTTTTTCAGATCGACGACGGATACGAAACCTTTGTCGGAGACTGGCTCGACGTCGATGAAAAGAAGTTCCCGCACGGTCTTGAAGGGATCGTTCAAAGGATTCATAAAAAAGGGTTCAAGGCGGGGATATGGCTCGCTCCGTTCGTCGCCGAGTCAAAGAGCAAGCTCTTTACGGAGCACCCCGAATACTTCAAGATCGGCGCTGACGGAGACTTCGTAAAATGCGGCTCCAACTGGAGCGGATTTTACGCGCTCGACCTCGAAAAAGAAGAGGTCAAAAACTATATAAGGTCATGCCTCGCACATTATTCCGGTATGGGATTTGATTTCTTCAAGCTCGATTTTCTCTACGCCGCGTCCCTTCCCGATTACGAGGGGAAGACGAGATGTCAGGCGGCGCAGTACGCGTACGCGTTTTTGCGCGAATCTCTCGGCGACAAGCTTATTCTCGGATGCGGCGCGACGCTTTTCAACGGCGCGCACGTGTTCGACTATATAAGAGTCGGTCCCGACGTGTCGCTCAAATTTGACGACGTATGGTATATGCGTTTTATGCACAGAGAGCGCGTATCGACAAAGACGACTCTTCAGAATACGATATTCCGCTCGTTTATGAACGAAAGATTATTCGGAAACGACCCGGACGTCTTTCTTTTGAGGGACGGCAATCTGTCTTTATCGAGGGAGCAAAGGCGGGCGCTGATAACGATCAACGCGCTCTTCGGAAGCGTTATGATGACGTCGGACAATATAGCTGAGTATGACGAGGAAAAGCAGTCGCTTCTTGCAAAGTCGCTCGAGCTGTTCAGAAACGCCAGCGTGAGGGCTTATTCGAGGCGCGCGGACGTTATAACGGTAGACTATACGGACGGCACCGGTGACCACACAATTAAATACGACACCGAAAAAGGAGTTCTGATATGAAAGACAGAACGAGCGTTATCTTCGGAAACGAAATAGACTCAAAGACCGTAAAGGCGGCGGAAAAGAGCAAGGCGAAATATATAAAGAAGTACGGCGACGACAGCGCGGCGGACTACAAAATTTCTTTTGCGCCGATAGACGCGCTCTCGCACATGGGCGTCAACAATATCGTTTTCGGCGAAGAGAACGGTACGTTTGCCGGGAAGCCGCTCATCGTCGGTAATATAAGGATGGGATTCGGACACTACAGGATATCCATCGCGATGGCGTCCTGCGCCGCATCTCTCGGATATACTCCGTACTGGCTCGACCTCGCGTCTTTCGACGCGACGGGCTCCAAAATGATACGCGAGCAGAACGATATGTATTCTCTCGCATCCCGAATCTCGCAGAAATCCCGCCTTTTCAATAAGATAGTCTGGGAGCCGCTCAACAGCGAGGGCTTCAAGAAGATCACATACAACGCAAAGGATCAGAAGAACAGCGAACTGCTCGTTCCGGTATTCAAGAATATCCCGAAGGATATCCCTTACATCGCGACACACGTCTGGCCGAGTCAGGGCGCGATCCACGCGGGAATGACTCATGTCGTGAACGCGATACCCGACAACTGGCCGATGGGACTTCACCTTTCCGAAGGCGCTCACCACGCTGTTCAGACCCCCTTCGCATATCTCGGATATAAGACGCTCGAGGGATTCGCAAAGTATCCTCTCAAGGGGATACCCGAGTCAGAGCTCTCTGCCGTCGGATGCTTTATCGACCACGAGCTTCTCGCGGACCTTAAAGGCGATAACGACCGACGCCGCGAAAGAGTCTCAAGCGGAGGCGCGGTCAGAATACTTATGAACGTCGGCGGCGCGGGCGCCGGCGGCAAAATGTTCGAAGCGATGATAGATCACCTTATCCCGTACGTCAAAGCGGGCAAGGCGACGCTCCTTCTCAACACGGGAGATCACGAGGACGTCTTCTCGTCGCTCGCCTCTCATATAGAGGGAAAAGCGGACGTTATGCTGTTCAAGGACGACTTTGCGTCGCTGAAAACATACGCCGGAGAAATACGCGATGGAGATGCGGGCGGTATCACTCTTGTATACAGCAAAAACATTTTTGAAGCCGTATATTCGACAAACCTTCTTATGCCCGTATGCGACCTGCTCGTCACGAAACCGAGCGAGCTCGCTTATTACCCGATACCGAAGCTTTATATGAAGCACATAGGCGGTCATGAGGTATACGGAGCGATCCACGGAAGAGAGTACGGAGATTCGACTGACGAGTATCCGACGGTAAAAGGTATATGCGCGGCGCTTGACAGAGTCCTTACCGACCGCGAGATAATACCTCATCTGTGCGACAGGATAGACGAGCTGAACGGCGCCGGTTACTACAACGGCGCGTACGAGTGCGTTCGTCTTGCCGCAAAAGAATAATAAATGAAAAACGCTCCCGGCGTTCAGGGAAACGGCGAGAGCGTTTTTGGATATTGCCCAATGCGCCGCGCAAGTCTTGCGCGGCGCGGCAAAATATTATATAATATAGTCGGACACTGCTTGATGGAGGAAATTTATGCGGATAATACACTGCGCGGATCTGCACCTCGATTCCGATATGACGTCGAACTTCCCGAAGGAAGTCGCGATGATGAGACGTCGTGAACTGCTCATGACGTTTCACGATATGGCGGAGTATGCCGAGGAAAACTCGGTCGACGCCGTTATTATCGCGGGAGATCTGTTTGATAAAAAGACGGTAAGGCGAAGCGCGCTTCGCTTCGTGCTCGACACGGTAAGGGATCACGCGAATATTGATTTTTACTATCTTGCCGGAAACCACGAGGCAACGGCTTTGACTGACGGAGCGGAAGAGTTGCCGGAAAACTTAAAGTTATTCGGCGATGGCTGGACGACGTATACGATTTGTGACGCCGGGGGACGGCGGATAACGCTCTCGGGCGCCGATTTTGCGCCGTCGGAGTCTCACGTCATGAGCGCGGAGTTGTCGCTTTCTCCGGAGGACTTCAATATCGTCGCGCTCCACGGGCAGATAACAGGTTATACGAGCAAGGAAAAAGGGGATACGATAGACCTTTCTCAATATAAAAACAAATTTATAGACTATCTCGCGCTCGGACATATCCACTCGTACGGCGAGGGAAAACTCCCACCGAGAGGGGTATGGTGCTATCCGGGATGTCTTGAAGGACGCGGATTTGACGAGTGCGGAGAGCACGGCTTCGTCCTTCTCGACATAGGAGAGGACGGCTTTGAGCGGAAGTTTGTTCCGTTTGCAAAAAGGCGCATACATCTCGTCGAAGTTCCGGCGGGCGAGTGCCTTTCGTCATCGGACGCCGTGGGGGCGGTCAAGGCGGCGCTCGCGGAGAGGGAAGTCGGAAAAGAAGACATTGTAAGAGCCGTGCTGACAGGAGAAGCGGACGTCGACGCGGACATTGACACGGAGCTTATAAACAAGCATTTTGAAGCGGATCATTATTTGTTCGATACGGTTGATTCGACGACGATCAAGATCGATTATTCAAAGTTCAGACTCGACGCTTCTCTGAAGGGCGAGTTCGTAAGGCTCGTGGAAGCGGCGGACGGGATCGACGACGCGGAGAAGGCAAAGGTCATAAAGTGCGGGATCAGAGCGCTTTCCGGGGAGGACTTCGGGATATGAAGATAGTTAGTTTATATATCGAAAACTTCGGAAAGCTTTCCTCGTATTCCGTATCCTTCAAAGACGGATTCAACGTTCTTTATCACGAGAACGGCTGGGGAAAAAGCACTCTCGCCGCGTTTATAAAAGTTATGTTCTACGGATTTGAGAACGAGAGAAAAAGAGACGTTTCCGAGAACGAGAGGTTGAAATATACTCCGTGGCAGGGAGGAAAGTTCGGCGGCTCTCTCACGTTTGAGTACGGAGGCAAGCGTTATCGCATAGAGCGGTCGTTTGAAAAGAATGCGCCGTCGTTCGCCCTCTTTGACGACGAAACGAATCTTGCAAGCTCCGATTTTTCAGACCCCGTGGGGGAGGCGCTCTTCGGCGTCAACAGCGAATCGTTCAGAAGGACTGCTTTTATCGCGCAACAGGATTGCGCCACCGAGTCGACGTCACAGATAAACGCGCTGATCGGCGGAGTCGGCGACGACTCATTCGATATGGCGATGTTCGAGAGGGCTGACGCAAAGCTCAAGGATACGCTGAACGAGCTTTCTCCGAGGCGCTCTACCGGAAAAATATCAAAGCTCAACGACAGAAAGACGCAGCTAAAAGAAAAGCTCCTTTCAAAAGACGCGCACGAGCGCGAATATGAGACCGCTCTGTCGGGATATAACGATGCGCGCCTCAAAGAAACGGAAACGCAAAAGAGCCTTGCGCAGACGGAGCGTCTTCGCGACCGGCTCTCGGAATACAGCGATCTTCTCGCTGAAAAGCAAAAGTACGACACGCTGAAAAAAGAAATGATCTCGGCTGAAGAAGCATCAAAAGAAGCGTCGTCTTTCTTCACCGCCGGGATACCGGATATTTCGGAAGCGGACGCGGCGGTAACTCTTTCGTCAGAGTTGAAGTCTCTTCGCGAGACGGCAGAGGGCGAAGGACTCACTGAGGAAGAAGCTCAAAAATTCGACGGTTTTGACAGCGCAAAAATGTCCTCTGATGCGGCTTTTGCCGCGAGGATCATGAAGGACGCGTCATCAAAACGCGAGGCGATGAAGAGCGCAGCGCTGACAGAAAAAGAGGCGCGCGAGCTGTCATTCCTCAAAGAAAAGTTCGCGGGCAGTACCGTTACAAAGGAAGCTGTCGCGTCGCTCGAGGAAAGGTGGGGCGAGCGCGCGGCGCTGAAGAGTGCGCTTCCCGTAAAGCGCGCATCTTACGACGCGATGATGCGCTCGGGTTCCGCCGGAAAGACTGCTTCTGCTCCGTCGAAGATCATACCGGCATCAGGTTTGGCGCTGATCGCGGCGGGGATCGTAATGTTCGCGCTCAACGTCCCGGTCGCGGCGTCTGCCGCATTGTCTGGCGCGGGAGCGCTCCTTGCAGCGCTGTGGCTGATTTTGAACGCAAGGTACAAAAAGAGCGCCGCGCGGAATGATAGTGCCGGGTCGGGCGATCCGCTTCGCCTCGAGATAGAGCGCGACGAGCGGATGATAGACAGGACCGCGAAGGAAGCGCAAGAGCTTCTGTCTCCTTTCGGCTTCGGAACTGCCGAGAGTGAGATTTCGCAAAGTCTTTCCTCTTTGCGTTCGGAACTTTCAACGCTTTCATCGCTTGAGGAAAAGCAAAGCGCTTATGACGCCGGAGGATATGAGAAAGAATACGCCGAATCGCTTGATGCGGCAAAAGAGCTTTTCGGGCGTTATTCGATAGAGTTTGATCCGGATTCTTTCTCCGACGCGGTGATAGCGCTGACGGCGAAAAAGATGGAATACGATACCCTTGCCGCAAAGCTTGCAAAGTCGAAAGAGGCGAAGGAAAAGTTCTCTGCCGCGAGCGGTAAGATCAAAAAATTCTCGGAAAAATATTCTCTTTCCGTCGAGGGAGACGAACACGCGTATTTCATAACGGTGAGAGACCGAGTCAGAGCGGCGCGCGACGCGTCGGCTGCATATAAACTGAGAAAAGATGATTTCGACGCGTTCGCCGAAGGTCTCGATACGTCAAAATTCGATTCTCTCACGCCCCCGACCGACGTCGGGCTGAGCGAGCTGACAGAAAAGATCGGCGAGTATCGTTCACAGCTCGATGAAACGGGAAAACTGATCAAAGAGTATGAGGCGAGACTTGTTTCGCTCGAGGATACTCTCGACGCGCTGGCTGACGCCGCGTCCTCTCTTGAGGAGTGTGATGCGGAGCTCGAGCGCACAAGGGAGATCTACTACACCGCCGAGGCAGCAAGGCGTTACCTTACCGAGGCGAAAGAGAAGTTTCTCGCGCGCTATACCGAGCCGATGAGACTCGCTTTCACAAAGTATTATTCGTTCATCGCGGACGAGAGCGGAGACGAGTACGCGGTCGATGCGAATTTCAAAGTCAGCGTCCGGGAACACGGAGCGACTTACAGCACCGAACACCTCAGCAAAGGGTACGGCGACCTCGTCGGTCTTTGCAGCCGTATCTCGATGACCGACGCCATGTATAAGGAAGAAAAACCGTTTTTGGTATTTGACGATCCGTTCGTCAATTTCGACGATAAGAAGACTTCTGGCGCGATGAGATTCACAAGGGAAGTTGCAAAGGATTATCAGATAATTTACCTTACGTGTCACAGCGCGAGAAGCGGCGAGTAACAGACCGAAAGGCGGATGAGTATGGAAGATAACAAATACATTATAGCGATGGACCAGGGAACGACGAGTTCCCGCGCCGTTTTGTTTGATCGCGGCGGCTCGATCGTCAGCATGGTGCAGAAGGAATTCCGTCAGATATTCCCGAAGCCGGGCTGGGTGGAGCACGACCCGATGGAGATATGGTCGACACAAATGGGCGTGACGATGGAAGCGATGCAGAAGATCGACGCGCGGCCTGAAAACATCGCGGCGATCGGTATCACGAATCAGCGCGAAACGACTGTGATATGGGACGCCGAAAGCGGCAGACCGATCTATAACGCAATTGTGTGGCAGTGCAGAAGGACTTCCGATATAATCGACAAAATGAAGAGCGAAGGGCTTGCGGACAAGATACGCGAGAAGACCGGACTCGTGCTCGACGCGTATTTTTCGGCGAGCAAGATCGCGTGGATCCTCGACAACGTCCCCGGCGCGAGAGCGGCGGCGGAGGCGGGGCGTCTTCGCTTCGGTACGGTCGACTCCTGGCTTATATGGAATCTTACCGACGGCGCGGTACACGCGACGGACTACACGAACGCGTCTCGTACGATGATGTTCGATATAAGGCGTCTTTGCTGGGACAAAGAAATACTTGATTATTTCGGCATCCCGGAGAGTATGCTCCCGAAGGTCATGCCCTCCGGCGGCATCTTCGGATATACAACGAAGTTCGGCGGCAGAATACCGATCGCGGGCGTTGCGGGCGACCAGCAGGCGGCGCTCTTCGGACAGTGCGGATTCGACGCCGGAGACGTTAAAAATACTTACGGTACCGGCGGCTTTATGCTTATGAACACCGGGCGCGACGCCGTTATGTCTGAAACGGGACTTATAACGACGATCGCCGCGGGGACGGGCGACAAGGTACAGTACGCGCTTGAAGGAAGCGTTTTCGTCGCGGGCGCTGCGATCCAGTGGCTTCGCGACGAGATGAGGATGCTTCGTACTTCTCCTCAGTCTGAAGAGTATTGCGAGGCGGTGAGCGACACAGACGGCGTTTACGTCGTTCCCGCTTTTTCGGGTATGGGCGCGCCTTATTGGGAACAATATGCGAGAGGGACTGTCTTCGGGTTGACAAGAGGCGTTTCAAAAGAGCATTTTGTCCGCGCGGTAGTCGAATCGCTCGCGTATCAGACGAACGACCTTGTCGACGCCATGCAAAAGGAAGCGCATCTTGAGATCTCTTCCCTTAAAGTCGACGGCGGGGCGAGCGCAAACAATTTTCTGATGCAGTTCCAGTCGGATATCTCAAACGTCGTAATAGAACGTCCGAAGTGCGTTGAAACCACGGCGCTCGGCGCCGCGTATCTTGCGGGTCTTTCCGTCGGATACTGGAGCGGCACGGACGAGGTGAAGGCGAACTGGCAGCGCGACCGCGTTTTCGCGCCCGCCTTCTCGGGCGAAAAGAGAGAAACCTTGCTGAAGGGTTGGCGTAAGGCCGTAAAGTGCGCTATTATGTGGGCAAAAGAGGAAGAATGTGATGAATGACAGATTTGACGTAGTCGTAATAGGAGCGGGCGTCGTAGGGTGCGCCGTTGCGCGTGAGCTCTCGAAGTATGAGCTTTCCGTATGCGTCGTTGAAAAATCGGAGGACGTGTGCTCGGGGACGAGCAAGGCAAACAGCGGTATCGTCCACGCGGGACACGACGCAGTTCCGGGCTCGATGAAGGCTAAAATGAACGTGCGCGGATCTAAGCTTATAAAGGAGCTTTCGAAGACGCTCGATTTCCATTATAAAAACAACGGTTCCATGGTGCTTTGTTTCGATGAGGCGGACATGCCCGCTCTTAATGAACTCCTTGAACGCGGAGTCAAAAACGGAGTCGAAAACCTCTCGATAATATCGGGCGACGAGGCAAGACGCCTCGAGCCGGCTCTGTCGGATGAAGTGTTCGCCGCGCTCCTCGTGCCTGACGGCGGGATAGTCTGCCCGTTCGGAATGACGGCGGCATTTGCCGAAAATGCCGCCGCAAACGGCGCGGAATTCAGGTTTTTGACAACCGTCTTAAATATATTGAAAGCAGAAGACGGCTACAGGGTCGAAACGGACAAGGGCGTGATCGGGGCAAAATACGTCGTTAACGCCGCGGGCGTTTACGCCGATAAGTTTCACAATACGGTCTCGGACAAAAAGATAAACATAACTCCGAGGAAGGGCGAGTACGTACTCTTCGACCTCGAGGTCGGAGACCTTGTCAGCCGCACGATATTCCAGCTTCCCGGAAAATACGGCAAGGGCGTTCTCGTGACGCCGACGGCGCACGGTAATCTGCTCGTCGGTCCTAACGCCGTTGACATTGACGACAAGGAAGATACGTCGACGACTTTTGAAGGAACGGACGATATTAAGCGCCGCGCTCTGAAGAGCGTGCCGTCTCTTCCGTACAGAAGCGTCATCACCGGATTCTCGGGGCTACGCGCTCACGAGGACGGATACGATTTCATTATCGGCGAGGCGCCGGGCGCCGAGGGCTTCTTCGACGCGGCGGGGATAGAGTCGCCCGGTCTCTCCTCCGCTCCGGCGATAGGCGAGTATCTTGCCGAGCTTATCGCAAAGAAGAGCGGAGCGGAAAAGAAAAAAGACTTTATCGCACAGCGGCGCGGCATACCCGAAGTCGCAAAACTGCCGCGCGACGAGCGCGCGAAGCTCATAAAGGAAAATCCGGCTTACGGCAGGATAGTCTGCAGATGCGAGTCGATATCCGAAGGGGAGATCGTCGACGCGATAAGACGCAAGCCGGGAGCCGTCTCCCTCGACGGCGTCAAACGGCGCGTCAGACAGGGAATGGGCAGATGCCAGGGCGGCTTCTGCACTCCCGTGGTAATGGAGATACTCTCCCGCGAGCTTGGCATACCGATGACGGACGTCACGAAAAACTCGCCCGGTTCCGGGATGATAACGGAGTGACTATTATGGAATACCATGACATAGTAATAATCGGCGGAGGTCCCGCGGGACTTGCCGCGGCGCTTTCCGCAAGAGAAGCGGGGATATCCGATATCGTGATATTCGAGCGCGACTGCCGTCTCGGCGGCATACTGAACCAGTGCATCCACAACGGATTCGGGCTCCACACCTTCAAGGAGGAGCTGACGGGCCCCGAGTATGCGTGGCGTTACATCGAAAAGGTCGTTGACGCGGGTATACCGTACAAGCTGAATACGATAGTCGCCGATATTTCCCAGGATAGGGAAGTTACCTACGTCAATTCCGAGGAAGGCGTCGTGACGGTAAAAGCGGGAGCCGTGGTGCTCGCTATGGGATGCCGCGAGAGGGCGAGAGGCGCGCTCGGTATACCCGGCTACAGACCTGCGGGTATTTATACCGCGGGATGCGCCCAGCGCCTTATGAACATAGAAGGATATCTCGTCGGACGAAGCGCCGTGATACTCGGCTCGGGAGACATCGGGCTCATCATGGCGCGCCGTATGACGCTCGAAGGTGCAAACGTCAAGGTCGTCGCGGAACTGATGCCGTATTCGGGCGGACTTAAAAGAAATATCGTACAGTGCCTTGACGACTACGGCATACCGCTGAAGCTCTCCCATACCGTGACAAAGATCCACGGCAAGGAGAGAGTCGAAGGAGTTACAATATCCGCAGTTGATGGGCAAAGACGCCCGATACC
>JAFXNX010000343.1 GCA_017529175.1 Clostridia bacterium | reverse complement strand
GTCTCTCGATGTGACAGATAGTGTTCCCGCATATCCAGTATAACAGATTCCTTGAATTTTGGCGAGTACTTCTTGTGTTTTTGTTTCTTCTTCATAAAAATATGCACCTCCAAAAGCGTCTAACTTTTGGGGTGCATATCAGTAATTCTCGTTATTCTTACTTCAAAAACTTGAGCGCGCCGGTAGGACATTCGTCCACGCAAAGGTGGCAGTCGGCGCAGCCGGCGATCTTGTCGGGCGTGTCGAACTCCGGCTTGATGACGGACGTAAATCCGCGTCCGACGATACCGAGAAGTCCGCGCTTTGCGACCTCGTCGCAAACTCTGTAGCAAAGTCCGCAGAGTATGCACTTCGACGGGTTGCGCTCGATCACGACGAGTTTCTGCTCGACCGGAGCTGTGTTCTTCTTGCCCGCGAGACGTTCGGGATGAACGTCGTACGCGTCCGCGTATTTTATCAGCTTGCACTCGCCGTAGTCGTGGCATCCGCAGGAAAGACAACGCTTTGCTTCCGCTCTTGCCTCGTCCTCGGGAAGTCCGAGATAGATCTCGTCAAAGTCTTGGCGGCGCTCGGATGCATCCCTTGTCGGCATCTTAACGCGCGCGATCTTCTCGCGGTCAGCGTACATCTCGGGAGTTACCTCGCGCTCGCTGACGAACGGCTTTCTGTACGGGACTGTGTCGCCGTTCAGATAGCTGTCGATCACCGCTGCCGCCTTGTTCGCTTCGCCTATCGCCTCGATCGCGATGGAAGCTCCGCGGTTCGTCGCGTCTCCTCCCGCGAATACTCCGTCGATTGAGGTCGCAAACGTCGTCTCGTCCGCGGCGATCGTTCCTTTTTTGGTCTTCTCAAGACAGTCAAAGCCCTCGGCGTTTATTTGCTGACCGATAGCGCAGATCACCGTGTCAACGTCGATAAACTCGAATTTGCCTTCTACCGGAACGGGCGAACGGCGCCCGGACGCGTCCGGCTCACCGAGTTCCATGACCTGAAGCTTTACGGTCTTAACTTTTCCGTCCTCGCCGATTATCTCCGCGGGGTTGGTCAAGAACTTGAACTCGACGCCCTCTTCGATCGCCTCTTCTATCTCAACGTCCTCGGCGGGCATTTCCGCTCTCGTACGTCTGTAAATAACGTAAACGTTCTCGACTCCGAGTCTTACCGCGCTGCGGCAGGCGTCCATTGCCGTGTTGCCGCCGCCGACGACCGCGACGGAGCGTCCGATCTCGGGCTTTTCCTCGTCGCCCGAATTGTAGAAGGATACGTGACGTAAGAAGTCGATGCCTCCGAGAACGCCCTCGAGCTCCTCTCCGGGACATCTGATGCCGCTTGAGCGCCATGCGCCGATAGCGACGTATACCGCGTCGTATTTTTTGCGGAGCTCTTCGAGAGTCGCGTCGCGTCCGACTTTGAAATTATTTACCATCTTGACTCCGAGGTCTGCGATCTCTTTGACCTCGCGGTCAACTATGCTCTTGGGAAGACGGTATGCGGGGATCCCGTAGCGGAGCATTCCGCCCATCTTCGGCATAGCGTCGTAAACCGTTACGGCGTGACCCTTTACGCGAAGGAAGTATGCCGCAGTCAGTCCCGCGGGGCCGCCGCCGATCACAGCGACACGTTTTCCCGTGTCAGGCGCGACGTCGGGACGGAAAGTGTCGCCTGCGAGGTCGCGGTCAGCGGCGAAATACTTGAGACGCGCTATCGAGATCGGCTCCTCCACCATTTTACGGCGGCACGCCTTCTCGCACGGATGCGGGCATACTCTGCCGATCGACGCGGGAAGCGGGAGCTTATCCTTTATGAGTTTCACCGCCGCGTGATCGTCGCCCTCGGCGATGAGTTTGACGTAACCCTGACAGTCTGTTCCCGCGGGGCAGTTGAGAGTGCAGGGACCTTTACAGTCGCCGTCGTGGTCGCTCATCAGAAGCTCAAGCGCTATCTTGCGCGAGCGCATGACTCGGGGAGTGTCGGTCTTGACGACCATTCCGTCCGCCGCCTTTGTCGCGCAGGCGCGGAAGAGCTTAGGCGAGCCCTCGATCTCGACCGTGCAAAGACCGCACGCGCCGTATACCTTGACCGCGTCGCTCTGACAGAGAGTCGGGATCTCGATGCCGGCGCTCTTCGCCGCCGCAAGGACTGTGTCGCCCTGATTGCATACGACTTCAATACCGTTAATCGTAAGTTTAATCTCGTTCATTTCCGCTTCTCCTTTCAGTCGACTTTCACGGCGCCGAACTTGCACGCCGATTTACACTGACCGCATCTTATACATACCGCGGGATCGATTTCGTGAGGCGCTTTTACGCTGCCCGTGATCGCGCCGACCGGACAGTTTCTCGCGCAAAGCGTGCATCCGCGGCAGGTATCTTTATCGATCGAGTATGTGAGAAGCGCCGTACATTCGTGAGCGGGACACTTCTTTTCGTTTATGTGCGCTTCGTATTCGTTTCTGAAATACTTGATGGTCGTGAGGACCGGGTTCGGAGCCGTCTGTCCGAGTCCGCAGAGCGCGCCGTCTTTGATCGCCGCGCAAAGCTCTTCGAGAAGCTCGATGTCGCCCTCGCGTCCGTTGCCTTCGACGATCCTTGTCAGTATCTCCTGCATACGCTTCGTGCCGATACGGCAGTGGACGCATTTGCCGCAGGATTCTTTTGCCGTAAAGTCGAGGAAGAACTTCGCCATGCCGACCATGCAGGTGGATGAGTCCATGACGACCATACCGCCCGATCCCATGATCGCTCCGGTCGCGGAGAGCTTCTTATAATCTATTTCGGTGTCGAGCAGTTCCGCGGGGATACATCCGCCGGACGGTCCGCCCATCTGTACCGCCTTGAACTCGGCGTCGCCCTTGATGCCGCCGCCGATGCCGAATATGACGTCGCGAAGAGTCTTGCCCATCGGTATCTCGACAAGGCCGCCCTTCTTTATTTTACCGGTCAGCGCGAAGACCTTTGTTCCGCGGCTGTTCTCGGTGCCCATCGCGGCGAACGCCTCGCCGCCGTTGTTTATTATCCACGCGACGTTCGCGTAGGTCTCGACGTTATTGATATTTGAAGGTTCCTGCCAGTAGCCCGCCGCCGCAGGGAACGGGGGTTTGAGACGCGGCATACCGCGCTTTCCTTCGAGGGACTCGATCAGCGCCGTCTCCTCGCCGCAAACGAACGCGCCGGCTCCCGCTTTGATTCGGAAACGGCAGGAGAAGGTGCTTCCGAGGATGTTCTCGCCGACGTATCCCGCTTTTTCCGCCTGAGCTATCGCCGCTTCAAGACGGACGATCGCAAGAGGATATTCGGCTCTGACGTATATGACCGCTTCCGACGCGCCGATAGCATAAGCGCCGATCAGCATTCCTTCGAGAAGATTGTGCGGGTCGCTCTCGAGCACCGCGCGGTCCATAAACGCTCCGGGGTCGCCCTCGTCCGCGTTGCATATGAGATATTTGCGCTCTCCCTTCGACGCTCTCGCGGCGTTCCACTTGAACCACGTCGGGAAACCCGCGCCGCCTCTGCCGGCAAGCCCGGAAGTTTTTATTATCTCAATGACTTCCTCGGGGGAAACGTTGTTTTTAAGGATCGATGTTATCGCCTTGTAACCGTCTTTTTCTATGTAGGAAGCTATATCCGTCGGGTCAATGATACCGCAGTTGCGAAGCGCGATCCGTGTCTGCTTTTCGAGAAAAGCGCTGTCTTCGGCGGTTATCTCAAGGTCGGAAACAGAGCTGAAGTCGCCGTCCCTTGCCGCCTTTGCTATGCGGGAAGCTCCCGATTCGTCCACCTTGACGTAGCGGTGAAGTCCGTTTTCGGTGTATACGTCCGCTATCGGCTCGAGGAAGCACATACCGATACATCCCGTTACGCCGAGCGTCACGTTTTGCGCGCCTGCGAGCTCTTTCTCAAATCTCGAATAAACCTTTCCGGCGCCCGCGGCGATACCGCAGCTGCCCTCGCCGATGATTATCCTTGTCATGTCTTACACCTCTCCTTCCGCTTCTTTTGCAAGTGACGTAAGTATTTCTTTCACTTTTGCCGGAGTCAGCGAGCCGTAAGTCGATCCGTTTATCATCATTACCGGCGACAGACTGCAGCAGCCCAGACACGCGACGTGGGTGAGAGTGAACAGACCGTCGTCGGTCGTTTCTCCGTCGCGAATGCCTATCGTCTCATAGACCGCGTCCGCTATCCTTTCGGAGCCGTTGACGTGGCACGCCGTGCCCTGGCAGAGAAGGATCAGATATTTTCCGACCGGCTTGAAGCGGAACTGCGTGTAGAAAGTCGCGACTCCGAGCACCTTTGCCGGGGTAGAGCCGACTCTGTCCGCTATATGGTAAAGTACGTCCGTGGGAAGATAGCCGTAAATGTCCTGCGCCTTCTGGAGTATCGTGATAAGGCTTCCGGGAACTGCGGCGTATTCTTCAAGAACACCTTCGAGGAGCGAAAGGTCGCTCTTCTTTTCTGAACAGTTGCACATTTTCTGATACCTCGAAAAAATATATATGATTATTATAATACAAGATTTTTATTAATGCAAGAGTTTTTATTAAATGCTGCAAAGGAATTATGTACGTTTGTCAATGATGTGAGACCAAGAAATCAAAAAAATAATAGATAACATGAAAGAAAGGGAACGCCCTGCGGGAGAGTGAGAGAGGGGTGGAGCGAAGCGGAACCCCGAGCGAAGGGAGCCCGCAGGGCGGGCGC
>JAFXNX010000342.1 GCA_017529175.1 Clostridia bacterium | reverse complement strand
TGACCGCGACGGACGCGATGCCGCCGACTGATTTTTCACTGCATACGGAGCCGAAAAGGATCCCGAGCCCTATGTAGAAGAGCGAGGTGAAAACAGAGGTCAGTATGCCAAGTATCATACCGGCGCCGAAGATCGAGCTGTCGATAATGCCTCCGACAAGGAAGAACAGGATTGACTGAACGAGCGCGACCGGGATCATTGCGAGCGCGTAACCGAAGATGAACTGATAAGACTTTGCTCCGGTGACGTAGAGGCGGGTCAAAAACGAGGTGTTTCTGTCCGTCGCTATGAGAAGTCCCGAGAAGAGCGCGAGAAACGCTTCCGAGAATACGACGATGCCGGGCGCGAGGTATTTCATGGCGAACTGGCTCGTCATACCGTGGAAGAGGTAGTAGAACATTACCTCCATCACGAGCGGAAGGGCTAAGAGAAATATGAGAGATACGGGGTCGCGCACTATCTCTTTAATGTTTCTTCCCGTCAGAGCGAATATTTCCGATGTACGCTTACGCATAAGTCTCACCTCCTCCGACGACTTCAATGAACGCTTCCTCTATATTGCTCTTTCCGGTCTTGCCGTAAAGTTCTGCCGCAGTTCCGACAAAGAGCAGGACTCCGTCCTTCATTATACCTATGCGGTCGGAGAGGGACTCCGCTTCTTCCATATAATGAGTCGTGAGAATGATCGTCATCTTACCTTTGAGCGACGAGATCGTCTTCCACATTTCGCGTCTTGCGATGACGTCCATGCCGAGCGTCGGCTCGTCGAGAAACAGCACTTTCGGATTCGACACGAGCGCGAGCGCGACAGAGAGCTTTCTCTGCCAGCCGCCGGAGAGTTTTCCCGCCCGGCGCGACATCACTTTGTCAAGCCCGAAAACCGCGCTTACGTATTCAAGTCTCTCTTTTGCTTCATCACCGCTCAAACCGCACAGTTTTGCGTAGAACTCAATGTTTTCGCGCACGGTCAGCTTTCTTGCGACGGCGGTCTCCTGCGTGGATATGTCGATCAAACGCTTCACTTTATCGGGGTCGCTTATTATCGAATTACCGAAAACGAAGGCGTCGCCCTCGGTCGGCTTCACAAGGCACGAGAGCATCTTGACAGTCGTCGATTTACCCGCGCCGTTGACACCGAGAAGCGCAAAGCATTCCCCTTCTTCGATCTCGAGATCGAGTCCGTCAACCGCGGTTACGTCTTTGTATTCTTTCCGCAAAGCGTTAGTTTTGATTGCCGCCACCGAGGATCCCTCCTTTCATAAGGTCGTAAAACACGTCCGCTTTTATGAGCGCGATACCTCCGCGTTCAATGTCTCCCATCGCCATGAGCGTATCGCCCTCTTTGATATCGAACATCTTTCTTCCCTCGACCGGGATCGTGATCTGACCCTTGGGACCGACCCTTACGCTCACTATGAATCTGTTATCGTAAACATCTTTCACTTTGGATTCTCCTTTTTCTTACTTTTCTTACTTTTACTACATTGTAACATATATACAAACACTTGTCAATATGCCGCGCGCCTTTTTTATACTTAAAGACTTGACAATTCGGGCATATATAATTATAATGATAATGTTGCAAATCACATATAATTTACTATTCGGATAATTAACGGAGGCATCACAATGTTTGAAAAAGTAAAAGAAATGCTCGTCGAAGAACTTTCTGTTGACGCGGACGAAGTCACCCCTTCCGCAGAACTCGTAAACGATCTCGGTATCAACTCTCTTGAACTCGCCGATCTCGTAATGCTTTGCGAAGACAAATTCGGTATCACGATCGACGACGAAGACGCTCAGAAGTTCGTCACGGTAGGCGACGTTGCCGAGTATCTCGCATCCAAAGCAAACTGAAAGTAAATATATCGTTAAATGAAAGATCCTCTGCTTCGCCGGAGGTTTTTTCTTAAGTTTTTTCGATCATGAAAACAAACAAAACGAATATATGCGGTCTTCTCTTCGACAACGTGACAAAGGAAGAAGCGACAGATCTTCTGACAGAGCGCCTTGAGCGCGGAGAAAGAACTGTCGTTTTCACTCCGAACGCGGAGATACTCGGCGATTGCATGGACGACTCCGAACTTATGGATATCGTATCGCGCGCCGACGTGATCCTTCCCGACGGCATAGGCGTAATTAAAGCCGCGAAGACTCTCGGCGTGACGCTCAAAGAAAAAGTCCCCGGAGTCGAAGTCGGCGAGATGCTGATGCGACGCCTTTCGGGAACAGAACACCGCGTATTTATCCTCGGAGGAAAAGCCGCCGACGAAAAGCAAAACGCGGTAGCGCACGACGCCGCGTTAAAAATGAATGAAAAATACGGGACCGATTTTGCCGGCTGGCGCGACGGCTATTTTGAAAAGACCGGGTCCGAAAACGACGCGGTGATCGACGGGATAAACGCAAGCGGCGCCGACGTTCTTATCGTCTGTCTCGGCTTTCCCGCGCAGGAAAAGTGGATCGTATCAAATATCGGCCGTCTTCCGGAAGTCAAGCTCGCGCTCGCGCTCGGCGGTTCCGCCGACGTATGGGCGGGAAGAGTCAACCGCGCGCCGCGCATTTTCATAAAGCTCGGTCTTGAGTGGTTCTGGCGCCTTCTTCGCCAACCCTCAAGGATCGGAAGAGTGATGAAGCTGCCGCTGTTTTTGTCAAAAGTAAAGAGATACAAAAAGCAAACAATAAAATGACCTGTTTCCCCGAAGTGGAAACAGGTCATTTTATTGTTTTTATTCTATATTTTATTCTATGTATCCGAGCGTCTTCGCATACTCGCACACAAGCTTCGCGGCTCCTTCAACTCCTATCTTGCTCGTTGAAACGATAAGATTGTAGTTCTCGGCTTTTCCCCACTTGCCGCCCGTGTAGTAGTTGTAATAGCTCGATCTCTTTTTGTCCTTCTTCGATATTCTGTCCTTCGCATCGGATTTGGAAATGCCCGCGCGCTCCATAATGCGTTCTATTCTGTCAGGCATATCTCCCTGAACGAAGACTTTGACGAGCTTCTCGTGATCCTTGAGGATATAGTCCGCGCATCTTCCGACTATGACGCAGTTCTCCGTCGCCGAAAGCTCTCTGATGATCTCGCTTTGCGCGATAAAGAGCGCGTCGTTTATCGGTACCGCCATCGGCGTCGTGTTCGTATAGATCATCGATGCGCCCATAGCGAGTGTGTAAAGAAGACTGCTCGACGCCTGCTCATCGGCGGTGGCAAGCGCCTCCTCACTGATACCGCTTCTCTTCGCCGCCATGACGATAAGGTCCTGGTCGTAGCAGCGGCATCCGAGCATTTCGGCTATGCGGTGACCGACGTCGCGTCCTCCGCTTCCGTACTGTCTTTCGATAGTGATAACAAGTTTATCCGACATAGTTCCACCCCTCTTGCCGTCTGATGACGGCATATGTTTTTTATATCAAAGTCTTGAAATAATAATACCTTCTTTTCCGTGTTTAGACGCAGACCAGATGATCTTTCTCGGACACTTTTCAACACAAGTGT
>JAFXNX010000341.1 GCA_017529175.1 Clostridia bacterium | reverse complement strand
GTAAACGATACCCGCGATGGGAGATGCAGAGCTGTAAGCGCCTGTCAGACGGCGGCGGTTGGCCTTTGTCTCATACGCTGAAAGCGGTACTTTAACGCCTTTTCCGTTTTCAAAGATAAACACTATTTTTTCCTTTGAAACGTTGTCCGGTATAAGATGCACCATCACGGGGCGCTCGTCTTCGTCAAAATTCAGCTTCGGTGCGAGAAATTCACCGAAGGACGATGATTTCACCGTATCGAATACGGAGAGTGACGTTTTATACACCTGACACTTGTCGGTAAACACCATAATGTCTTTTATGTTCTCCGTGTCGGCTGTATAAAGGATCTCGTCTCCGTCCTTGAGCTTTTGCTCATCGTTGCCGCGAAGAGAGAGGAACGTTATCTTCTTGAAATAACCGCCCTTTGTGAATACGATGCGGACGTTGTAATTCTCCGTCTCTTCAACTATCGGTTCGGTGTCGATCTCATCTTCGTAAAGGATTTGAGTCTTTCTCGGGATGCCGTATTGCTTTTTGACTTCGGCAAGCTCTTTTGAGACGTATGCGCGCAGTTTGAGTTCGTCATTCAGTATTTCTTCGATCTCTGCGATCTCCGCGCGAAGACTTTCGATCTCTTTGATCCTGTTGATTATATACTCTCTGTTCAGATGACGAAGTTTTATTTCGGCGATATACTCCGCCTGCACCTGATCTATACGGAAGCCCTCCATAAGGCGCGGAACGACGTCCGATTCTTTTTCCGTTTCGCGGACTATCTTTATCGCTTTATCAATATCGAGAAGGACCTTTCCGAGTCCTACGAGCAAGTGCAGCTTGTCGCGCTTCTTCTGAAGATCGAATTCGAGCACACGCTTCACACATCCGAGACGGAAAGCGATCCATTCTTTAAGGATCCCGACTACGCCGAGCTGTTTCGGCGCTGAATCTATCAATACGTTGAAGTTGCAGCCGAAATCATCTTCGAGAGGCGTCAGCTTATAAAGCTTCTTCATAAGAAGTTCGGGATCCGTCCCACGCTTGACGTCGATCGTGAGTTTGAATCCGTTGAGGTCGATCTCGTCGCGAACGTCTGTTATCTCTTTGACCTTCCCGTCTTTCATAAGATCGGTAAGCTTTTTGATTATCTGCTCGATCGAGGTGGAATACGGTATCTGCAAAACGTCAATGCAGCTGTTTTCCTTGTCATACGAATACTTCGCGCGAAGTCTGACGCTGCCGCGTCCCGTCTCAAATATTTTCGTCAGCTCTTCTCTGTTGTAGATAAGAGAACCGCCGCCCGGGAAATCCGGCGCTTTGATGATACCCATTAGCTTTTCAAGAGAAGTATTCGGATTTTTGAGAAGCGCTATCGCTCCGTCGCAGACTTCCGACAGATTGAACGAGCATATATTAGACGCCATACCGACGGCTATTCCCATGTTAGGGGATACGAGGATATTCGGAAAAGACGTCGGAAGAAGAGTCGGTTCCGTCGTGGTGTTATCAAAATTAGGGACAAAATCAACCGCGTTTCTGTCTATGCCTCCGAAAAGTTCTGCACAGAAAGGATCGAGCTTCGCCTCGGTATAACGCGACGCCGCGTATGCCATATCGCGGCTGTACTGTTTACCGAACGACCCTTTAGAATCAATGAACGGATGAAGCAGAGACTCGTTTCCCCGCGCAAGGCGCACCATGGTATCGTAAATTGAAGCGTCGCCGTGAGGATTGAGAGTCATGGTCTGTCCGACGATCTTTGAGCTTTTAGCTCTCGGTCCGGACATCAGTCCCATTTTATACATCGTATATAAGATCTTACGGTGAGCGGGCTTGAACCCGTCGATCTCGGGGATCGCGCGCGAAATGATAACGCTCATAACGTAAGGCATATAGTTTCGCTCTATAGTCTCGGTTATCAGCTGATCGTGCGGCGCCGGCTCAACGTATTGCTTTATTTCATTCTTTGCTTTTTTCTTTGCCATATCTCCTCCGTCAGTCAAGACGTATTATTCTGTTTCCCGCAGCCCTTATCATTCTGTTGTAAAGGGCAAGTCCCGCTCCGCTGTCGTCGGGGAGTCTTGAACACAGTATTTCGATCCCGTCGTCATCCGCTCTTCTGAATATGGAAAACAGTTTGTGACACAGTTCTTTTACACTGTGCTCTTCGCTGATCGTGTATTTACATTTACAAGTAAATCCGGACGACTCGCTTTCAAGGCAGATGACGCCTACGTTTCCGCTCAGCGAATTGACGTAATCACGGAAGGCTCCGGCGTTTGAGTCGATCAGTCTGAACTCCGCTGCGGGGGCGTAGTGTTTGTACTTCATTCCGGGAGATGCCGGTCTTGAAGACGCTGCCGCGGGGTCTTTCACCGCGGGGTCCACCGTCACCGATTCGAGCACTTCGAGCAGGTCCTCTTTTGTCACGGCGCCGGGCCGAAGTATCCTCGCGCTTTTGCCGTCCAGTAATATAACAGTTGATTCAAGTCCGAAATCGCACTCTCCGCCGTCGATTATAGCGTCGACTTTTCCGTTCATATCGCGGTAAACGTGTTCAAAGGAAGTCGGCGACGGAGCGCCGGAAATATTCGCGGACGGAGCCGCTATCGGCACTCCCGCGGCAAGGATCAGTCTGTGCGCCGCGTCGTGCGAGGGACACCTGATCCCCACGCTGTCAAGCCCCGCCGTAACTTCATACGGTACTATATCCTTTTTCGGCATTATGACAGTGAGCGGTCCCGGCATAAAGCGCTGTGCAAGTTCAAAAAACTCACGCGAAGTTTCTGCGACAAGTGCGGCATCATCCGGATATGCGATATGAACTATCAACGGATTGTCAGACGGTCTTCCCTTCGCCTCAAATACCTTCGGAACGCACTCGCCCGAGAGCGCGCCTACGCCGAGCCCGTATACGGTTTCTGTCGGGAACGCGACGACGCCGCGGCGGCGGATAATTTCACCGCATTTTTCAAACACCTCGTCGTCGCATCCGACGCCGAGCTTATATATCTCTGTTTTCAATTTTACTCCGTTTTTCAGTCAGTCTGCGAGCCTTTGAGTCTCTCCGCGTTCTCCGCGGTCGCGAGAGCGTCTATCATCCCGTCGATATCGCCGTTCAAAAAGCTCTCGAGAGAATAGAGAGTAAGACCTATTCTGTGGTCGGTGACTCTGCCTTGCGGGAAATTATAAGTCCTTATCCTTTCACTCCGGTCTCCGGTACCGACCTGGCTCTTTCTCTCCGACGCGATCTTTTCATTCTGCTCGCGTTGTTTTATATCGTAGAGCTTCGTCTTCAGAAGCTTCATAGCTTTGTCCTTGTTCTTGAACTGGCTTCTCTCGTCCTGACACTCTACGACGATCCCGCTCGGCTTATGTATCAACCTTATCGCGGACTCCGTCTTGTTTATATGCTGTCCGCCCGCGCCGCTGCTTTTGATTGTTTCGATCTCAAGGTCGGCGGGATTTATCTCGATCTCGACGTCCTCCGCCTCCGGAAGAACGGCGACGGTAGCGGTCGACGTCTGTATCCTTCCGGACGACTCGGTGACCGGAACTCTTTGGACTCTGTGTACTCCGCTCTCGTGCTTATATCGTGAATAAGCTCCTTCTCCGGTTACCATAAAGGTGATCTCTTTGAAACCTCCGAGCCCCGTTTCATTGAAGCTGATCCGCTCTGTTTTGAACTTCTTTACGTCGGCATACATCGTATACATTCTGTAAAGGTCTCCGGCAAAGAGCGCCGCTTCCTCGCCTCCGGCTCCCGCTCTGATCTCGACGATAACGTTTTTATCGTCGTTCGGGTCCTTCGGAAGCAAAAGAATTTTGAGTTCCTCTTCTATTCTTCCGAGCGCTTCACGGCACGAAAAATACTCTTCTTCCGCAAGCGACCTCATCTCGGGATCGCGCTCTGAATCCATGAGCTCCTTTGCGTCTTCGGCGTCAGAGGACACTCTCACGTATTCCCTGTACTTTTCTATGAGAGGCGTCATGGATTTGTATTCCTTCATAAGCTTCGTATACTTATCCATATCGGAGAGCGTCTCGGGAGAGGCTATCGCTTCCTCGAGCGACGTATAGCGCAGTTCGGCCTCTTTCAGTCTGTTTATCATATTTTATCCTTTGCAGAATTCCGAAAATGCTCTGTGCGCGCTGTAAACGTCATATTTTGATACGACCTCGAACGGCGCGTGCATCGAAAGCACGGGAACGCCTATATCGAGCGTGTCGATATTGTATCTTGAAATGTACTTTGCAACGGTACCGCCGCCGCCCGCGTCGACTTTGCCGAGCTCCGTGGTCTGCCAGAGAACGCCGCCCTCGTCAAGAAGAGTCCTTATCTCTTCCATAAACTCGGCGGGACAGTCGTTTGTCGAATACTTACCGCCGGAGCCTGTGTACTTCGCAACGGCAACTCCGCACGAAAGAAGCGCGGAATTTTCTTTTTCATACACGTCGGGATACGAGGGATCGAACGCCGCCGCAACGTCTGCGGATAGGCACTTTGACTTTGCTCTGACTATCACCGGATCGCATCCGAGCGAGCGCGATACTTCGTCGATTATATCTATCATAAGTCTTCCCTGCATACCTGTCGGTCCGTCGCTTCCGGTCTCCTCTTTGTCCGCAAATACGCACATGAGGGAATTTGAGCCGTCGAGGTTTTCGATCATAGCGGTAAGTTCAGTATAAGCGCAAACCTTGTCGTCGTGTCCGTAGCCGCCGATGAGCGTTCTGTCAAGACCGACGTCGACGGTTTTGCCCGCAGGAACAAAGCAAAGTTCCGCGCTGATAAGGTCGGACTCTGTGATACCGTATCTTTTGTAAAGTTCGTTAAGGAGATTGAGCTTTACTTTGTCGTCAACTTCCGCAGCTTTTCCGTCTTCCGTAAACGGTGACGCGCAAAGAACGACGTTCAGTCCTTCTCCCGAAAACGCCTGCGCTAAAGTTTTTGCGTTGTGATCCTTTGCAAGATGAGGAAGCAGATCGGTAATAACGAATACCGGATCGGCGTCGTCTTCACCGATCACAACGTTTATATTTTTCCCGCCCTTGAGCGTCACGACGCCGTGAAGAGCGAGGCGAATCGTTGCCCACTGATATTTCCTTATGCCGCCGTAGTAATGCGTTTTCGCGTAGCACACTCCGTTGTCCTCATAGATCGGATGCTGTTTGAGATCGAGGCGCGGGGAGTCAATATGCGCGGCAAGGATACGAAATCCGTTCGATACGCCTTCAGGTCCGATAACGAACGCGACAAGACTCTTGTTTCTGTTGACGACATAAAGTCTGTCGCCGGGGTAAACGTCCATTCCGAGAACGTACGGCTTGAATCCGTAAGCGGTGAGCATATCGACAGTATACTCGACAGCTTCTCTTTCGGTCTTCGAGCTGTCAAGGTATACCGCGTAATCTTTTGCGTATGCGTCCGCGGATTCAAGATCGGACGCGTCGAATTTTTCATCAGCCCGAAGCTTTTTATAAAACAGCTTTTCGGACAGTTCTTTTGCGCTGATGTTTTCCATATTTGTTCCTCCGTAATTATGTTAATCTTCGTAATACAGCGTTTTGTATTTTTCGGCCGTCTCTTCGAGCCGCTTTGTGAAAAGCTCGGCTTCTTTGTCCGGAATGACGGTAAGCTTTGTCTTCGCAAGTTCGGACTTTTCCGAGTATCTATCGTCCTCAAGCCACCCGAGAACAGTGTCCTCCCCGGCGCTCATCGCCGCGTAGACCGCGCGCCATGTGCCGACTTTAAGATAGATCTTCGAGAGTTTGTACGTTCCGTATTTGATGTTGGTTTCGGGGTCGTAGAGCATTCCCGTATCGTAAGAATAGTGAAGCTCTTCTTTGTACTCCTC